>JACQYX010000213.1 GCA_016207985.1 Ignavibacteriales bacterium
TCTAATTTAATGATGCTATAACCATAAGCAGTCTTTACGGGAGGAGATACCTCCCCAATGTTCAGTGTATATGCGGCATCTTCAAATGCTGGATCCATATCACCCCAAGAAAAATAACCCAAGTAACCGCCATTATTTCTAAGTACGCTATCGGTGAACACTTGCTTTGCAAGGAAATTAAAATCGATCCCAACTTGTAGCAGTTGATAAAGATTGTATGCCTCTTCTTCAGTTTCTGTATAAAGATGCCTTGCGGCAAGTTTTTCATTTGCACGTTCAAATGCTTGGCGTAATTCAGCATCTGTAATTGTTATCTTTGCATAAATTTCTTGATTTTTTAGATACGCCAGCGCAGCTTGTTTCTTAGCCCATACAATCTCACTGAGATAGTTCCTATTGTTTAGGATTGAAGTATTATCGTCATATTTCAACAGTAGTGTTTCATTAATCATGTTGTTAAGAATTGCTTTCCGTGTTGAAAGCTGATCTTTAATACCGGTTGCATTTAAATAATTAAGATATCGATCAGAAAATGTATTGATGGATATTTTATGATCTTCAACAATTGCAACAATGTTATCCAGCGTGCTATTTTGAGAGTAAATCGATGAGGTAGGATAGAAAAAACATACTGAAAGCAGTAAGAGAATACTAATATTAAGTAAGTGTTTCATAATTTATAAAGTTGATCTGAGATAACAACTCTATCTAATTTCTAAATTCAAATTTGACTATAAACCAACTGGTTTATTCCCTTAGCAAAAATACTTGATGAAATATACCATAACCACGAGAAAATGTCAAATGTACAATCCGAAGCATAACATTCATTTTTGGATAGATTTCAATACAACACCGCTCTTACTTTCTAAATCGATTTTAATGTAGCCAGAAGAAAGTTTTCTTGTCTCTCCAGTGATGATGTTTACCCATGATTCAGCCATCTTATTCTGATCATAGAAAAACTCAATCGACTGGAAAACATCTGAATTATTAAAACATATTAAAAACCTCTCATCATCGAGTTTACGTTCAAATATGATTACGTCCTTCTTATTATCTGTTAAATGGAATTTCATAGTTCCAAGCGCTAATGCTGGATACGACATGCGGATAGTAATCATTTTCTTGTAATATTGAAATAAATCATCATCAAAATAAACACTATCTCTCGGTCTCGATTTACCAAAAGGGTGAGACACTTCAGGTTCATATGAGATATCGTCCCACACCATAGGTTTTCTCCCATCAGGATCGTCTCCACCCCACATTCCGCATTCATCGCCATAATAAATGTGTGGTGCACCTAAAGAGGTTAATTGGAAAAGCACAATTAACTTTTGAATTTTTATTTCATCCAAGTTCGGTTTACGTATATTATATGTTTTGTTATCTTTAATACTCGCATCGTGATCGAACTCTCGATCAGGATTTACAATAATCGAAGGTAACCTATCTGTATCATGGCTATCAACCGTATTCATCTGAACTTGTGTTACGTCCGGTTGAAATTGATTATAAAGCTCTGTGATACTTTTTGCAAATTCAGTACTCGATATTTTATTTTTCTTATCTGTGAAATAATTTAAGATCGGTACGGTAACACGATAATTCATAACTGCATCAAAAACTTTTCCATCCTGAATCCAAGGCGCCGGATCGAACATTTTATTCTCTCCCCAGTTTTCCCACCAAACTTCCCCTACTAAATATGATTGTGAATTTATTTCACGTGTCCATTTCCTGAATTCCTTCCAAAATTCTAAATTCACCATATCTGCGACATCTAATCTCCAGCCGTCAATTCCATCGGAAGGATTCCCATCACCGTTTGGATCCATCCACCTTTTCACAACAGCATGAATATGATCTCGAATATGAATATCAAAGCTATGAGGTCCTTCTTTCAACTCTGGTAATTCTTTCACTCCATACCAGCCCTCATAATCAAATGGCTCCCAAGATTTAACCGTGAACCATTCCTTAAACTTAGATGATTTTCCATTCTTCTTAACATCCTCAAACGCCCAGAATGTCATTCCAACATGATTGAAAACTCCATCGATGACAATTTTCATTCCACGATTGTGAACTTCTTGAACTAAACGAAGAAAGAGCGAATCGGCAGTAGTCCATCGCCACGTTGTTGGATCGGCAGGATTTTCCATCGACCAAATTATTTTATCTCGTTCAGGATTCGATCCAAAATTATTATCGATGTGATGATAGAATGTTGCATCGTACTTGTGCAGAGAAGGCGATTCAAAAACAGGATTCAGATAGATAGCGGTTATACCAAGTTCCTGTAAATAATCAAGTTTATCGATGATACCTTGTATATCACCCCCATACCGTCGCAACTGCGCATTGTAATAAAAATCATTACCATTCTTTTCTTCCCATGTCTGCATTTTGTACCAATCAACATTCCATGGTGAGATGTGCCACTCCTCGATAGGATCATGAGGCCAAGAACCCTTTAGATCATCTGCGGAGGGGTCGTTGTTTGTATCCACGTTTCGAAATCTTTCAGGAAATATTTGATACCAGATTGCAGACTTAGCCCATTCAGGAACACCACCGATGGCTCTAAAGGAAATAAACAGAAAAAGCAAAGAGAAAAGTACAGCTCGACTTTGATTGTTCATAAATTCTTCTATATCGAAATATGTTTAGAAGATAATACATTCCTAATTAAAAATCAATTCAATTTAGTACACGCGCCAAGAGATCGTTACCTTGTCAGTTTTTTAGAAATAGAAGAATACATAAAAATTTGAGTTTAGTATATAGACTCTGTATATTAAGTTGAATCTTATAAAACTATCGTTAGAGAAACGCAATGGGCAATGTCCGGTTAGAACATGTCTATAAAAAATACGACACTAATACTGTAGTCGATGATGTCAATGTAACCATTGAAGATAAAGAATTCGTAGTCCTCGTTGGTCCATCGGGTTGTGGCAAATCTACGACACTCCGGATGATAGCAGGCTTAGAAGAAATTACTGAGGGTAAGATTTTTATCGAGGATAAATTGATGAACGATGTACCTCCGAAGGATCGCGACATCGCAATGGTATTTCAA
>JACQYX010000195.1 GCA_016207985.1 Ignavibacteriales bacterium
AGTATTATTATAGTTCTTATCTACAAAGAAATGCTCAGTTGATGATTGCCGATAAAGAGCAAAAAATTGTTCAGTACGTTCAGTCTGAATTTAACAAGTTCCAGGGGAATACGCTTCAATCTCTTCAAAAGATCGTAGCAGCTGCGAAATTGGATAATATACTTATTCAATCTCCCGATACAGTACGGAAAATATATTTTGATATCCTTCTTAATCATGCGAACGATGAACTCACCCTCGAGCTATTCGACAAAGAAAAACACACCATAGCATGGGCTGTGAATTATGGTCCACAAGTCGACACTATTTATTTAAATGAAATACCGATCTCGAGCATTGTTCAGAGACCTATCTATTCATATCTTATTGTCTTATTACCTTTGAAAGACGGACAAACGATTGTTGGATATCTCGTTGGAAAGCGATTGTTCGATGTCAATTATCCCATTAATAATCGGTTCATCAATAGTGGAGCGTTCGATTTTACATTTACTTCGACTTTAGACATTGCAGCTAAGTTCGACTTTTCTTTAAAAGTGAACAATGAAAGAGCTAAAAAAGATATATCCGTTCCCCTGTATTCGATTAATCATCAATTATTAGGACATGCTTATTTTTCATCGCCAACCGTAACTGAGTTAGTTGATTCTTTTAGAAGGGGAATATCATCGATAAGATTATTTTTCATCCCCGTAATATTCATTTTATCCATAATTATGCTGTGGAGATGGAAAAAATCGACGTACCTATGGAGCAAGTATCTTTTTATTCTCATCCTTCTATGGCTGTTTCGCTATTTATTAATCTGGTTAAATATTCCAGCCAATATTATTACAATAGAATATTTTGAGCCAAAATATTTTGCATCACCCTTTGGCTTTGGGATTGCAAGGTCGTTTGGTGATTTGTTTGTATCATCGGTATTCTTAATCATTTCAATTGGAATATGTGCATACGATTTTTTTATCACTCAAAATAATGTTCTACAGGGAATTAACACAACAAGATGGAACAAAATTGTCCAGATTGTTATTGCGCTTATTTTACTACTGTTAATTCTCTTACTGACTAGAGGTTTTGTTGCAGTAATTAATAGTGCTGTGTTCGATTCCAGTTTAGAGTACGCTAATCCAACCGAAGTATTTCCATCGTTTGAATTGTCGATAATGCTGATAAGTTTGTTTTTTATTACTGCTTCGATTCTTCTTGTGAATGTTGGACTCATTTTATTTCTCAACAAGCTCATCGATGGCTTCTCCAAATCGAATATCAGCGGGAAAACATCTTGGCTCATAACTGTGGGAGTTCTCTTACTCAGTAGTATTTTCTTTGGCATCGTTCAGAGGAATTCACTCCTTGGTCAGGAAGCGAGGATCATTCTTCTGATGTTATTCGTTTTCCTATCTATTCGGATTACAGGAACATTTCAAAAGTATGGATACATTTCAAAAATTAAATTATCTTTCTTCACGTTAGGTATATCGCTCTTAATGTTGCTTCCGGTGTTGAAAGATGTCACTAGAAAAGCGGAACTATCGTTTGTTGAATTATTATCGAACGAAATCTCCCGACCGATAGATCACTGGCTTACGTTATTAGTGAATAAGACGCTCGATGAGGCATCAAATGAAGATACAAAGAATATTCTGACAGTGGGCGATCAATATGAAATATCAAAACTCGCATTTACAAAATGGGCGGCGAGCATATTAAGCAGAGAAGGTAATAATTGTTCAATTGTTTTTTATAGTCCACAAAATGAAATCATCAGTGAGTTTCATATTGGTAATACATCCTCAAAGTTGAAAATGTTCGATAGCTCCGCTGTAATGACAGCTCGAAGGATACTAACGGAGGAGAGGACACAATATGGTACCACTACACAATGGTATATCGGATATTGTCCGATTATCGACCAAGACAGTATAATCATCGGGCAGGTTCTTGTTGGAATAACCGGGAGCAAACAAGATTTTCTAAAAGGTGAGCTGCCAGAAGTCCTCCGAAACTATCGGAGCGGATCATCTGAGGCGTTTCAACGACGTATTATTTTATCTGAATATATTAACGGGGAGTTATTTCGATCAACGAGTGAGGTAATCCCAAAAGATAAATCATTTCCTGAAGAATTGATTAGCGAAGAATCATCGAGTTCAGGAAGGTGGATATCAGAGACTGTTGATGGCCAGAAATATGAATCATATTATTTTAAGGATCAACGAGTAGCAGTAGATAATCTATGGTACGCTCTCAGCATCGTATCGGAAGATATCACATGGTTTATCTACTGGTATATCAAAGATATATTATTTTTCCTCCTTGTAATCGGTGCAATAATCGTAATCATATTTTCTTTAATGTTTCTCTTTCGGAAACAGCTTACATTTAGTTTTGTGACTAAGTTAATTATTGCGTTCGTTATCGTTTCTATCCTACCTATCTTAATCCTTGTCGATTATAATCGGCAATATGCAATAAAGCGTACTACTGATGATGCAATCAAGCAATTAGGTGAACAAACTAATCTTGTTGCAAAAGAGCTTCAGCGGAGATACGGCTTGCATGTTCCTGTATCATTTGATCGACTTCAAGATGAGGAATGTATACAACTTACAAATGAAATAAACACGGATTTTGATGTTTATTTTTTATCCACTATCGATGCAACAAGTAAACCGGAAATGTACAAAGCAGAGTTTATCGATCATAAGATGAGCGCCGGTGCCTATTTGAATATAGTTTTGAGACAGAAAGAATTTTATACTGAAAATCGGACTATCGGTGATTATTCATACATTGTTGGTTACCGTTCTCTGGTTGCAGACGATGGAACGGTGATTGGTGCTGTCGCGGTACCGACATTATATAAGAAAACTGAGATAGATGAGGAATTAGCGAGCAGGAATGTATTTCTTTATGGGGCGTACTCTGTTGCCCTCATTCTCTCCATCATTCTCAGCATTATGATTGCGCATCAATTTGCTATACCAATCCGAAGATTAAAAAATGCGACAAGTCAAGTCGCTTCCGGAAATCTCGATGTTCGACTCGAAAGCGGAAGGAACGATGAATTAGGTGATCTCGAACAGGCATTCGGACAGATGACACTCAATCTGAAAACGGCTCAAGAGCAAATGATCAAAGCACAGCGTGAAGCCGCTTGGAAAGAGATGGCGAAACAAATCGCTCATGAAATTAAAAATCCACTAACTCCAATCAAATTGTCGATTCAGCATCTTCGACAGGCATATCAAGACGGTGTAGAAGATTTTAAGACTATACTTCATCAAGTTACTACAACAGTTCTCGACCAAATCGAAACACTGAGTAAGATCGCTACAGAGTTTTCACATTTTGCCAGGATGCCTGAGAGGAAACTCGAAAGAGTCGATGTTCATGGTATTTTAACTCATGTGATAACTATTTTTCAGGAATATAAGGGCGTCAAGTTTAAAACTGATTTCAAGGCTTTGATACCAATCTTAGAAGCAGATCGTGAAGAGCTAAGCAGGAGTTTTTTAAATATCATTCGTAATTCAATTCAGGCAATGCAAGAAAAAGGAACGGTCTATATACGAACGCAAACGAATGATAAATTCGTCGAGATTAGTATCAACGATAGTGGTCCTGGTATTCCAATTGGAATCCAAAAACATCTCTTCGAACCAAACTTTTCGACAAAAACCGATGGTATGGGATTAGGTCTTTCAATCGTTAAAAAGACAATTAATGATTTGGGTGGAACAATCCAAATTGAAAGTAATATTAGGGAAGGAACTACTGTTCGCATCTGTCTACCCCGTGCTTAAGATTTTATTACCCACTTTTCATTAATCATGACGAACACCAAAGGTAGTATTCAAATCATTAAGTCTGAGATATTCGCGATTCATACTGAAATTATATGTGGTGTTAGTACTAGAAATGGTGGATACAGTCCGGAACCATATAATCTGAACATGAGTACCAATGTAAATGACGATCAAGCCAATGTCATCTTAAATCGGAAACGATATTTTGGTGAATTAAATATCTCCCTTAATCAACTTGCAATACCGGGACAGATACATAGTGATGTGGTTAATCGAGTTACGAAACCAGGGACCTATGATGCTTGCGATGCACTTTTAACAAACATACCAAATATTTTTCTTGTCGTCACTATTGCAGATTGTTTACCGATTTTTCTTTATGATCCCCAAACGAAATCAGTTGCCGCTGTTCATGTTGGTTGGCGTGGAAGTGAATCACGTATACTTGATAAGACCATAAATCAAATGAACGCCAGTTTTGGGACTAAAACTAATGATTTAATCGTATTTATTGGACCTGCCGCTGGTTTATGCTGTTATGAAGTTGGGAATGAAGTTGCTGATAGATTTGAGGAGGGATATTTACAACGTTATTTCGGGAATAAACCTCATTTAGATATTAAGGCTTTTAATCGAGATCTCCTTATAAGGGCGGGTGTTAATAATCGTAATATAGAGGTAAGTAAGTTTTGTACTATCTGTAATCCAAGATTATTTCATTCTTACCGACGAGATGGAAAATATTCTGGTCGCATGATGGGAACAATCGGTATCAGACCGAAAGAAAGTTGAAAAGAGTAGAGTGATTCTGGATATTGTTATTTGTTGATTAATTTCATACATTTTTATCGTGAATATAATTATTTTTTAAGTTATAAATTTAAATGTGCGGTATAGTCGGATATATTGGTAATAAAAACTCCCTACCTATTTTAATTGAGGGGCTCAGACGATTAGAATATCGTGGGTACGATTCTGCCGGTGTTGCACTCATTAGAAATGATAAGTTAGTTGTTTATAAACAAGCGGGAAAAGTGAATGAGCTGGCAAAACTGGTAGCAGTTAACGGTCTTCATGCAACAGTCGGTGTAGGACATACGCGTTGGGCAACTCACGGTGCCCCCAACGATGTGAACGCACATCCTCACGGAGATTGCAACGATGAAATTGCAATAATACATAATGGTATCATAGAGAATTATGCCACTCTTCGGCGAAAACTGGAGCGGGATGGACATGTAATGCGAACCGAAACTGATACTGAAGTCATTGCACATCTTATTGAAGAAATGAATAAGAAATATAATGATCTATTCACGGCTACACGACTGGCGTTATTAGAAGTTCAAGGAACATATGGAATATTAGTGATATCGAAGAAAGAACCTGATAGAATTATTGCAGCTCGGAAAGGCAGTCCCTTAATGCTCGGAATCGGAGATCATGAGAATTTTGTAGCTTCCGACGCTGCTGCGTTAATCGATCATACAAGGAATGTTATATATCTAGCTGATGATGAGATCGCATGTATCTTGAAGGATTCATATTTTACTAAAACTATCCACGATAAAGAGATCGTAAAGCAAATTGAGAAAATCACATTCGATCTTGAAGAAATCGAAAAGGGTGGCTTCGATCATTTCATGCTCAAGGAAAT
>JACQYX010000196.1 GCA_016207985.1 Ignavibacteriales bacterium
TAGCCAGTATCTGCCTCTGTAATTTGTTCGAGTCGTCAATGAAATAGGATTATCTGTTCCCATTGCAGTAATCAACCATTCTTTGATACCACGCTCACCAACATCCTTTATGCTATTCTGGTTAACATCGAAGAATTTCTTTCCGGTAATCAATCCGGCTTTATCGAAAACGATGACATCATCGATGTACCAACCGAGGAATTCGTTATAAAGTTCATCACCTGTATCGAAATAAAAACGAAGTAAAATTTCATTGTTCACATATGGTGAGAGATCGAGATCCGTAATCATCCAACCCTCGGTGTCACCGGATGGTGCTGAGCCATATCCACCCCGCAATTGAATCCACGATGAACCTCCGTCAGTACTGACATCGACCATGCAATAATCCCAACCTAATTCTGTCACGAAATTTTCCGTGAACATCAGTTTAACGGGCGGGACTGCCCCGAGGAGACTGATATTCGGTGAGATGAGGGCATCGTTTATACGTGTGCCGTTATCATAATTCATTTGTTGCTCGATCCCAATCCACCAACTGGTTGGTTTAGAAGAAGCATCATTTGTGGTTTGATGCCAGAGGTCGGAGCCGCTATATGCGATCGTGGACCATCCGTTTGTTCCACTCTCCATGTTATCATAGTAATAAATAATTGATGCGCTCTGGATCGATTTATTGAATTTAATCGATACTCCTCCGGCTACAGAAGCAGGAGAATGAATATTCCTCTTCTCTTGGTCGATTGATTTCCGCTTGTTATAATCGCGTAGTTGCTGAGCTGCTTTCATTGCACGTTCGCGTGGTGATTGCGTTTGTCGGTTTGAATTTTCTCCAGCAAGTGTAATGAGAGGCAGAAAAACAAATAAAAGAAAAATTAGTATGACTTGCCCCCTTATAAGAACCTTCTGAAGTGTATTTGATATCGGGCTACAACTGTAAATTTGTTTCATAAAAACCCCCATTCGGCTATTGTGATTGATTAGTTAATTTTCAACTAATTGCGAGCATCGAAGAAGTGAATCTTATCAGTATTGTACGAACTCTCAATCAGAAAATCAAGAGTTTTTTCAGTAAAAATTTAAAGACGTTTTTAGAATTGAATATCATGATATAACGATGTTTTTCATTTGTTTTCACAATATTTTCTTATAAACAAGATGCAGCGTTAAAACAATCGACATAAAATGAAAAGAGCAGCCAAAAAGCTGCTCTTAAATTCAATCACTCTATAATTCATTTTAATGGGTGACAAGCTCATTGAGAATATTTTGAGCATTAGAAAATTTATCCAATACGAATAAAATATACCTCGCATCGACATTGATGGATCGATTGAGCGGTTCCTGGTAAATATAATCACCGACCACTGCTTCCCAGTTACCATCGAATGCCAAGCCGATAAGCTCACCTTTGCCATTGATAACCGGACTGCCGGAGTTACCGCCGGTTATATCGAGGTTGGCGATAAAGGCAATCGGAATGTCGTTTAATTTTGAATCGGCGTATTTACCAAAATCTTTTTGCTCCCATAGTTGTCGCAATTTTGGTGGAACGACGAAGGGATTTTCTCCCGTTTCTTTTTCCATTACACCACCGAGAGTTGTTTGAAAATCATAATGGACTGCATCGCGGGGTTTGTACGTTTTGATGGTTCCATAAGTCAATCTGAGTGAGCGGTTCGCATCGGCATAAATGTCGGGACCTTTCCATACCATATATGCTTCAAGTAATTTTGATCTCAATAGTCCAATCTTAGCATTGAACGAAGTCACTTTCACCATTATTTGACTATTGTCCTTATCAAGTTCACTTGAAAATTTTACGAATGCTTCGTCTAAAATGTCATCTGGATCTTTATCTAAAAGCTTTGTGCGGTCCTCTATCATGATGAGCTTTGTATCGTCATAAAGATCTTCCACGAACTCACGTACTGCTTTTTCACGCTTATCACCTGTTTTATTTCCAACGATTTTCTGAATAGACTCGATCTGTTGATCCAAAGGAAGGTTTGCGGCTTTCAGAATCATTGCTATAAGTAATTCTTTGTCGACAACAAAATTAGTATTCTTATAAGTATTCGGAAAAGCATCCTTCATTTCGTTGTAGGTTGCCGTGGGTGGTTTAAGCTCACCGGTCGAATCTTTCGTGAACGATTTAGCAAAATTTCTGAAGCGATTTGCAAGCGAGAGAGATAGCGGAAGGTACGCCCGGGGAATCCTAATATCATTGCAAAATCACCTTCATTGTAACCCTGAACAGATATCGGAAGAAATACTTTGGGTTTATATGGAACATTTTCTTTGGAATATCGTGTATGCTTGCCATCAGGGGCGACATAGACACGCATCAATGAGAAGTCGCCCGTATGCCGGGGCCAAAACCAATTATCAGTTTCACCACCATAATTTCCGATTGCCGTGGGTGGAGCGTACACAAGACGAATATCCCTGAAGATATCGAAAGTAAAAAGATAATATTTTACACCGTTATAGAATTCAGAAATCCGGCACTCATACTCGCTTGTACCTTTTTCTCTTTTTTCTATCTCCCTCATTTTTGCCTGGATTGCTTTCGAGCGTGATTCAGGTGACATCGTATCGCTCACTGCACTTAACACTTCTTGCGTTACATCTTTTTGATTGACGACTATTTGTGCTGTGTACGAAGGCACTGAAAGCTCTTCCTCACGAATATTTGCAATAAATCCATCTTTCAATCGGTCTTCTCCAACAGAGCTTACCGATTGAATCGCACCAAAGGCGACATGATGATTTGTAAGAATTAATCCATCCGCTGATACGAAAGAACTGGTCCCGCCGCCTAAAAGAATGATCGCGTCTTTAAGACTTGATCCGTCGGGATTGAAAATCTGTTCGGGTGTGAGTTGTAAACCCGTCTTTTGCATTTTTTCCCAGGGGAGTTTGTCGAGCTGATTGAGTGTCCACATTCCCTCGTCAGTTAGTGATAAAGTAGCAGAGAGTAGAAAAATTGCAAAGAAATTTACAATACTGAAAATTGTGCGTTTCATAAATACTCCGAGTTAGTAAAATATATCAGGAGTTCCATTTCACAGGAAGATATATTTTTCTTGGAGAGGTGAAATAATAAATATTGTTAAAGGTTCGGAAAATTTGAGATTCATCGGCTCGATTATTTAATCCGATACAAGACCGCAGGATTCGGGAATGCTTTCGTGTTCTCTGCGTACTTCATCACCAACTGTTGAAGTTCTTCAGTCGAAGCCGTCAATATAAGCTGGTCATTCGATCTTGCGTGTGGAATTTTAAAAGCATTTTTTTCGATCATCCTTTCAAGCCAATCGTTATCGAGCATCGAGAGCTGTAAAGTATCTTCTTCTATCCATAAGCGTGAGAATGTATGCACAGGCAGGAGATGGAAATTGTATAGACCGTTTTTCACCTTAGTGGCAGGTTTTCCAGGATAAATATCGAGGAAAAAGTATTTATCTAATTGGCCCAATTGTGCGAAGAACATCGCGGTATCACCGGGAGTTTTATTTCCACTTGAGACCTCAAATTCCGCCTCGTAGTGATACAATGTGTATTCTTTCTCACCTGATTGTTCAAATATCCAGGTATTTTTTCCATCCTTCTCGACCCATGTACCTACAAGCTCCGTTTTAAAGATTAAGTCTTCCTCTGTAAATAGAGGATAGAGTGATCGCACACATCCCGCGACGAAGATAATTATAATACAGATGATTACATATTTGAATACCGTCATTTGAACCTCTATGTTCAATTTGTTAAACAGTTAAAATATACGAGCTATTCGAATCAATATCAACTCTACTCATTCCTTGCAACTCCTCACAATTTTTGGTATATTTTACACACAAGATCCCGCTCGTTTTAGCGGGATTGTTTTTCTTAATTCAAATCATGGAATACATCAGAAATTTTTGTATAATTGCCCATATCGATCATGGGAAATCGACAATAGCCGATAGGCTTCTCGAGCGCACCGGTACGGTTACCGAGCGCGACATGAAGTTCAATCAAGTACTCGATGACATGGAGCTTGAACAGGAGCGCGGTATTACCATCAAGCTGCATGCAATCCAGATGAAGTATAAATCGAAGGACGATAACACATATATACTGAACTTGATCGATACACCCGGGCATGTGGATTTCTCTTACGAAGTATCCCGTTCGTTAGCTGCATGCGAAGGTGCAATCCTTGTTATAGATGCGTCGCAAGGCGTTGAAGCACAAACGATCAGCAATTTGTATCTTGCCATCGATGCGGGTTTGGAAATAATTCCTGTCATCAACAAAATTGATCTTCAAAGTGCGATGATCGAATCCGTCAAGCATCAAATTATGGATCTGATCGGATGTAAAGAAGATGAGATCATCCTTGCCA
>JACQYX010000197.1 GCA_016207985.1 Ignavibacteriales bacterium
AATTACTCTTCTCGATGGGATTCGGGTTAGTTGCGTGGCTCTCGATCAGGCATGCATGGATGGCTCGTAAAATATTGAATACATAAAACAATTTGAATTTCTCTTTATCATTGAGATAAAATTGAATACTGAACAATTAGAGCTCAAGCTCACACGACATCCATCGTCACCGCTTTTCACACGACTGGCAAATGAATATTTATCTCAAGGTCGAATTGATGAAGCAATACAAATATGCCAGGCAGGTTTGCTGTATCATCCTTCTTACTCTACCGCCCAGCTTATTTTGTCGCGCTGCTTCGAGGTGCAAACTAACTACTCGGCTGCTTCCGAACATATCAAGTCTGCAATTGAGCTGAATCCAGACTCTGTATTTTTAAAAACGATCAATAACCGACTCGAACAGTATATCTCGGGAGCTATACAAGTTACTCAAGAACCACCCGATGAAGAATCTACCCTTGAAGAAATATCGGTCGAGTCTGATGGCTCCAACACAATTACACTTCAAGATTCCCAAAGCGACAACGAAGAAATTTCTGATACAATCGTAGTTGAAGAAGCTACCGAAGCAATCGTTTCTTCTGAAGTCGCACAAACTGAAATAATCGATATCGTTCAAGAATCCAAATCTGAACAAATCCCCAGCGAGCCAATTGTCGCCCTCCCTCAAGATGAGCTACAAATTACTTCCCTACAAATCAGACAGCACGAAGAGAGACCGACTGACGAATTATTGAAGGACGTTCAAGTTGAGACACCGGAGATTACCGATGATTTGATTACAGAGGAAATATCCACTCAGGAAGATGTAACTCCTACATCTAAAGTTGAAGATTCAATTGAATCCGTTTCGCTGAGCGATGATTCAGAATCGGATGGCAATATAGTAGAATCGGAATCTCCAACGCTTGTTTCAAATGATATTTATTTCAGCGAGGAACTAACTCCAAAAGAAAAGATTAGTCAAGATGATGTCATTCAAGCAGCCGAAGAAACAATCATCGAAGAGCCGGATGAGGAGACAACTATAACTGAGTATCTCCCGTTGGAATCAAGCGAGGTCGTAACTTCACCCCCAATCGAAGAAACTCCAGTTCATGAGATATATCCACAAACTATTGTAGAATCCGAATCGGGAGATTCAGGCAACATTGCAACCAAAACGCTTGCAGAGATTTATGCTTCACAAGGTGCGTTCAGTGAGGCACTTCATACATACCGACTCCTTCTGAAACAGAAACCAGGATTAAAGGCTGAGATCGAGAGCAGGATACAAGAGTTGGAAGAGAAACTTCAAAATAAATTATCTGAATGATAGATAGAAAAGATGGAAAATAAAAAAAAAGCCCCGATATAGCTCGGGGCTTTTTATTTGTAATGTGCCGAATTATTTCAAACTATCGACAAACTTTGTTAAACTCGATTTTTTGTTTGCCGCATGATTTGAATGAATAATACCTTTCGCTGAAAGCTGATCTAGAAGCTTGAATGCTTTTTTCAATGCTGTGGCAGCTTTTTCTTTTTCTTTCGATTCACGGACTCTTCGAATCGCCGTTTTCATTTTTGCCATATATGCTCGATTGCGAACGCGATGTTTAAGCGCTTTCCGTGCCTGACGTTCAGCTGAGAGATGTTGTGCCATTTAGATGAATTCCTTAGGATAATGTTCGAATTTACGTTCCAATATAGCAATATTCTCCGAAATTACCAAAACGGTCGAACATCATGAAAAATATCGTGTTAAAAAATTGTATAGCTCAGACCGAGTGCGATTGTTTCCTTTACCTGAGTCCTCGGTGTCACTTTTCGTTCATTTATCAGTTGAACGTTCAAGATCGCCGTAATATATTTGTTAACCTTCCCCGTCACAGTACTGGTGTTCCGAGTGATGATTTCATCAATTGTTGCAAAGGGAGCGAACAATTCAAGTTTTGTGGTAAAAAGGATATTATCTTCTAATCGCCATTCGACTTCGGTGACAGATTCCATTCCACCATCAACCGATATCTTTTCTATTTTTTCAATTGTTGTTGGATCGTCAGTATAATATTTTGAGAATTTATTCGTTACAACTTCACGTAATCCAACACCTAATCGTGTTTTTACCTCCTTGATAGGCTGATAGCCGATGCCTGCACTCTGCGTGAGATAAGCCGGATCGAAAAACGCCGAAACTTGAATTGAAGTATCTTGTCGGGGATATGTGAAACCGTTTGCAAATTGTGTCCTCATCGTCACAGATGCATAAGGATTGATATACGCACCCAATTTGTATGTAAATACGGAAGAGATATCAATTGCATCGTCTGTTTTTCGTAAACCCTGACTTCCGAGTCTTGTTTGACCGAATGCAAATTTGTAAGCGTTTGCCCAGTTCAATTTCGCTTGCTCGTTAACTGATTTACCGTCGGCACTGATTGTATAGGCAAGAGCATTCTCACCACCTTGCACCCAATCAGTGAAAGCAACCTGAGTAAGGGTAAGCCCAGCGACGAGACCATGTCTCCATCCGTGCTCGGGGGCAGGAGTTGTATTTGATGAATTATTCTGTGCATTCAAAATATTTATGAGCAAAATCGAGATAATGAAAAATAATTTTATTGGTTTCATCTTCTTAAGACCCCTTTAATATTGAATTAATTTGATATTATCGTTTTGCAACTTTTCCCTCCCTTAGAATCTTCTTAGCGAAATAGAACACCATCCAAGCAACGATTAAAAAATCAATCGCCGCGCCTAAAAAAGGTCCTAAGAGAAAATGAAATGGTCCAATATCTAACGCTGCCGTTCGCCATCCACCCCCGGGGATAAAGAAGGTTATGATAGGCATTAAAATTCCATCCACTGTTGCACCGACTAATGCATTCAACTTTCCACCAATGATTACAGCAATGGCGAGACCTATAACGCCATATTGTTTTAAAAATTCTAAAAATTCTCTTAACATAGAATCTCCTTTCAGATTATTTATTGAATAAATATCGGTAAGATTGGATGAATTTAACGATAAGGCATCTAAGAGTCAACTTTTATATTTGCTTTCTTCAAATTCAAACCTTATATTAATGTGTAATCCGTTAGGGGTGTCCCTTAAAAAACTGGACTGAGATAAAACCCTAAGCTTGCCTGCCGAAGCGGCAGTGCAGGCAGGAACCTGATCTGGATAATGCCAGCGTAGGGAAATGGAAATAAGTTTTTTAAACGCCGTTTTTCTGACTCTATCTATGCTGGATAGGTCAGGGAAACGGCGTTTTTTATTTTTAACACTTAGGAGAGTTAACTATGAAAAAAATAATACTATTAACCGCTGCTATAATCAATTCAATTTTAGTTACCGGATATGCACAGATCGGAATGCAAGAAGAAACTGATACAACATATTACCTATCTCCTGTTATCATATATCCAACATACGCAACCGATAGAGAAACTCCGGTAACATTCTCAAATTTATCTCAACAACAAATAACCGAAAGATATTCTGTCCAAGATATTCCGGTATTACTTTCCGAACTACCCTCCGTTACTTATTATTCTGAGAACGGAAATGGTATTGGATATAACTACATAAAGTTACGTGGATTCGACCAACGCCGTATTTCTGTGATGATAAATGGAATACCACAAAACGATCCCGAAGATCATAATGTTTACTGGATAGATTTCCCCGATCTGATGGCAAGTACAGGTAATATTCAAATGCAGCGCGGCTCCGGAAGCGCTTTTTACGGACCACCTGCTATCGGCGGATCTGTTAATTTGGTAACTAATCCGTTTAAACAATCACCTTCAATAACGTTTGAATCGATGTTTGGATTCCAGGAATACGGTGATGATCGCGCTTCTCTGTTACTTTCAACAAAAAAATTTAATGTCTCTATCAATTCCGGATTGATTGCTGGAAAATATCTTCTCTATAGCAAATTAGGAAAGATACGAAGCACGGGTTACCGAGAAAATTCTTGGATCGATCTGAATTCGTATTTCATAGGCGGGGTAAGGCTCGATAAAAATATGACGACCAGATTTCATTTTTTTGGAGGACCGATTTCCGATGGCCTTGTTTATACGGGGCTCCCAAAATTCGTCAATAAAGATAAAAAACTACGCGTGCAAAATTTATCTTACTGGGAAGTGGATGCTACCGCATCGAGATATAGTTATTATTCTCAACGTCGGAAGCAGGAGATCGAAAATTTTTCGCAACCACATTACGAGTTAATTAACGAATGGAAGTTAACTCCAAAACTGACTTTTGCCAATACATTCTTCTATTATACCGGCGATGGTTTCTTTGATTATGATGCTTCTTGGGCAGATACATCTATGCTCCGAATCGGATATAACTACGGAATTCCCATTTCACAAAATCCAACTAATACTCTTGTCCGTGCTTTCGTCGGAAATCAACAAGTTGGTTGGCTGCCACGCTTAGAAATTGAGCACGAGAACGGACGTCATACTGTTGGGGCTGAGATTCGAATCCACCGCTCGATTCATTGGGGAAAAATCCAATTCGCCGAAAATCTTCCATCAAACTTCGATCCCGATTATCATTTCTATGAATACGATGGTGAAAAAGATATTCTTTCATTTTATCTGCACGAATTGTACAAACCTTCTAACGATATTTCGATGACGGGCGATATTCAATTTGTCAGAAATCGGTACGGCATCAATAATGAGAAGTTTCTCGGCAACCATTTTAGCATTCCATATTTTTTCTTGAACCCGAGAATCGGAATCAATTATAATCTCGATGATGAATGGAACAGTTACCTCTCTTTAGGATATACATCAAGAGAACCACGTCTCCGAAATTTATACGCCGCCGAAGATTCACATTTCGGGGCAACACCGCAATTCAAAGTTGACACAACAGGTGGAGTTATTAAGTATAATTTCAAATCGCCTTTGGCAAAACCAGAGCGACTTCTAGACATTGAATTAGGGTTTGGTTATAATACATCGCTGGCTGATATTAGCGCGAATATTTTTTGGATGGAATTCTCGAATGAACTTGTGAAAAGCGGACAGGTAGACATATTCGGACAACCGGTTACTGGGAATGCTGAGAAATCGCGTCATATTGGACTTGAAATCGAAGGTAGTTTAAATTTGCTGAGCGATGCAACCTTGAGTGGAAATTTATCGCTATCGCGAAATCGATTGGTTCGATACACAATTATTGAAGACGGAAATAGAATATCGCTCGATGGTAATCCAATCGCCGGATTCCCCGATCTACTCGCGAACTTCCGATTTTCATATAAATATGGCGGTTTAACTTCTTCTCTAACTGCAAAATATCTTGGTCCTTTTTATACAGATAACTTTAATAATGAAGAAAATAAAAACGATGCATATACCGTTTATAATGCGGAACTTTTGTATATGATCTCCGATATTCTCGGCATGGAAATACTGATACGTGGGGAAGTTAGAAATATTTTTAATCGACTTTATTTCATGAGCGGTGAAGGTAATTCGTTCTTCCCAGCAGCCGAGCGTAACTATCTTTTGGGAATCACCTCGACGTTTTAAAAAAAATGCACGCATTAATTATCGCGAACGGAATATTACCTCAACCCGATTATGTCAGGGGATTGGTAAAGTTTGCGAAACTTATCATCTGCGCCGATGGTGGTGCTAACCACGCCCAGATGCTCGGTATTAAACCTCACGTCATTATTGGTGATTTTGATTCTATCCTACCATCGACGAAAAATTTTTTCCACGACGTTATCCAAATCGAGGATGATGATCCGAACTCGACTGATCTTGAAAAAGCTATTGTTTATTGCCTCGAACAGAAAGCCACATCAGTCGATATTATGGGTGCGTTGGGTAGTAGAACAGACCATTCAATGGGGAGTTTAGGATGCTTTAAAAAATTCGGTACCCGTATTCATATTCGCATGCTTGATACTGAAGGTGAGATTACACTAATTCAAAAGAACATTAATTTAAACACACGAGAAGGTGAAAAGCTTTCTCTGATACCTGTCGACAGGTGCACCGGCGTTACGACAAAAAATCTGAAATACCCTTTAAATAACGGTGTCCTTGAACTTGGTATGCAAGAAGGCATCAGCAACGAGGCGACGTCTGTACAAGTTTCAATCTATGTTGAGAGTGGGACACTACTTCTCTACCGCTTCCACGGTTCAGCGTGGCAGTTTTCACATTGATGTTCGTGCTGGCTTCGTGTGCTTTTAAATGATTCATCTCTCCTCCCCCGACATTCTTATCATCATCTGTTATTTTATCGCAGTGGTGTATGTTGGTTACCGTTCTTCAATTCGCACCACGTCATCAGAGGAAGACTTCCTCCTCGCCGGGCGTTCTCTCACACTTCCCATTTTTGTTATGACGCTCGTTTCCACATGGTACGGTGGCATCTTAGGTGTAGGTGAATTTTCGTATCGTTACGGAATCTCTAATTGGGTCGTTCAGGGCGTACCGTACTATATCTTCGCTGCCATTTTTGCTTTCTTTCTTGCTAAGAAAATCCGCGCAACGAATCTTTATTCCATCCCAGACAAACTTGAACTATCATACGACAAAAAAACAGCAATCCTCGGCTCGGTATTAACTTTTATCTTGATGACTCCAGCACCATATATCTTGATGCTAAGTGTATTATTACAAATGTTATTCGGATGGAGTCTGTTCATCAGTCTGATTGTAATTGCGATAGTGGCAATATCATATCTTTATTGGGGTGGAATTCGTTCAGATATTCAGACTGATGTATTGGAATTTATCCTGATGTTCATCGGTTTTGCGGTTATTATTCCTTTCAGTTATTCAAGATTCGGCGGACTTGATTTTTTAAGAGAAAATCTTCCACAGCTACATCTAACATGGGATGGTGGAAACTCGATGCAGTTCATTCTTGTTTGGTTTTTTATAGCACTCTGGACGCTTGTCGATCCCGCATTCCATCAGCGCTGCTATGCGGCAAAAGACGGTAAAGTTGCACAAAAAGGAATTTTAATTTCTATAATATTTTGGCTTGTATTCGATTTCATGACCGCTACAGCAGGTTTGTACGCTCGTGCAGTTATACCAGACCTAAAGGAGCCGATGATGGCTTACCCGATTCTCGCTGAAGCAGTTCTCCCTCCCATCGCAAAAGGATTGTTCTATGT
>JACQYX010000198.1 GCA_016207985.1 Ignavibacteriales bacterium
GACAGGAAAATTATCCCGTTTTATCGGTTGGTTCAGATTGGAGTGAAAGCGAGAAATTATCACGGGAAAAATCGGTACTTGGTTATTATGTGTCAGGTCATCCGCTGCGAAAGTATGAGCTCGAAGTTAATTCATTTTCAACTGTACAGTTGGGTAATCCAAGTGGAATCAAATCGGGAGTAACAGTGAGAGCGATTGGAATCATCACATCAATCAAGAAGAAGATTGATAAAAAAGGAAATATGATGGCGTTCATTACCCTCGAAGATTTTTCAGGGAAAGGAGCATGTATCGTTTTTTCTTATTCATATCGTCAATATCAAGTGTCCCTTGTTGAAGATGCAATGGTTATGGTGATTGGCACTGCTGAAAGTAATGGTGATTCGATTCGGATAGTAGCGAAAGAAGTTGTTCCTATGGAAAAAGTACTTGAGAAATTTACTAAGAATGTAGTACTCTCTATAAAACTCAATGACACCAATGAGAATACAATTTCACTTTTACGCCAGATATTTGATAGACACCAGGGGAAGTATCCATGTTTTTTCAATGTTATATCCTCAAGTTCCGATGAATCTCAATTATTCCAATCGACGAACTTTGGTGTAAATGTAACTACCGAGTTTGTATCGGACATAGAAAAAATATTGGGTCCGTCAAGCGTAAGGATATCGTAATAGAATTTATTATATTGGAGGCGTTGTAAATATCTAATGAACTATATTTTTAAAAGGATAAATGATGAAACCAATCGAAGTGAATGATGCAAATTTTCAAATTGAAGTTCTACATTCTGAAAAACCTGTATTAATCGATTTCTGGGCTATCTGGTGTGGACCATGTAAAATGATTGCTCCGACAATCGAAGATATAGCGAAAGAATATGATGGGAAATTGAAGGTGGTAAAATTAGATGTCGACGCAAATCCAAAAACAGCTATGCAGTATAGTGTCAGAAGCATACCGACTTTATTAATTATCAAAGGAGGACAAGTCGTTGAGCAGATAATTGGAGCAGTTCCGAAGCGGCATCTGATTGAAAAAATCGCTTCGTATATTGAATAGATTGAATAAATCGCAATTCTTGCCTTGAAACGGTTTAATAAATTCTACAACGAGTGTCGCAGTAAACGGAAGTACTAAAATTTACTTGTATTTATTGAATTACCTATTTTTCGAGTGGGTCGGCTTCATTATCTTCACTTTGCTTAAAATCGATTTTAAAATCGACTATGATTATTATTGAAGGTAAGGATCATGTTTTAAAGCATACTGTAATTACCTCTGTGGAGAAGAAAATTTTAGTCTTGAATAAACAATACTTGTTAATTGTTGCTTCTTTTAAGATATAATTAAAATATGAATTAGTATAAAGTTGAAAATATATTCGTGTGTTGATGAATAATTCTCAAAAATATTACTTTCTCAGATCAGTGAACCAATCTCAAAGGGCGAATTTATGAGACTTGCTATTCGCTTTTCAATCTTCTTTTTAATCATATCACAGACATTATTTCTTACTTCTATTAAAGCGAATCAATATCGTAGTAGAGCCAGTGGTAATTGGGCGAGCAGTACTACATGGTCTATCTCTACGGATGGTGGTGCCACCTGGTCTGATGCTGTTAATACACCGGGCACATCGGCATCAGATACTGTTTTAATTCGGGACGCTGGTACAGTTACGATTAATACAAGTACTACTATAAAAAAACTAACGGTCGGGGAAGGATCAAGCGGCGTGCTACAATTCGATGGTACCGTAAGAACCTTCATCGTAACGGATGATATCACGATTGCGATAAATGGTACTCTCCAAGGTCCCAATAGCGGAAGCTTAACAAGCATATTACGAATGGGTGGTAATTTGCTGAACAATGGCATCTTTAATATGGTCACGGGTAGTGATCGTTTAGTAGATGTCACTTTTAATAAAAATGGAAACCAGACAATTAGTGGATCTGGAACAACTACTTTCAATAGAATAGTTCTCGATATGGGAACCAGTAAAGCAAATACACTTGACATCCAATCAGTCATCACGATGGCACAAGCTTCTGGTTCGCCAACTCTTACATTGACTAATGGTACATTCAAATTATCAAGCGCATCGACAATTCGACCATTCGGAGGAACTAATACAACAATTGGATCCACAGCAGGTTATCATCTCAACCATGCGAGTGCAATATCCAATTGGGGGAATCAGGCTTCTCTTATCGTTAATGGTGATTTGATTATTGCTAATGGAACGATGACTATTAGCGTATCCGGCTCGGCAAACCGTCTCCAGGTTGGAAGCACAGGATATGTGACAATCTCAAATGGATCGCTGACTTTAAATGGCAGACTTTTGGCGACGACGAGTGGTGGAGTGTTCAACATTACAAACGGGACGTTTGAAATCGCCGCCGGTGGAGGTGTGAATTCTGCGGGTAATTCAATATTTGAAGTTGCGAATAATACTTTCACAATGTCCGGTGGGACTGTCAGTATCGCGAGCAATAACGCAAATACGACACTTCCTGATGTAAATATCAATCAAACAGGGAATCCGATTACAGGTGGGACATTTAAAATTACATGTGGTAGTTCTGCTAAAATCATCACGGTAAGCAGCAATGTACCGTTCTATGATTTTCAAATACAAAATGGCAGTGCGGCGGTTACAGCACGTTTGAGAAACAATACACTGCAGGTTGCGAACAATCTTACAATTACATCTGGAACTCTTGATGCTGCGACTAATAATATCGATATTTATATTAAAGGGAATTGGTCGAATTCTGGTGCATACTCGACGGGTTCAAATAATGTAACCTTCAATGGTACTTCTGGGCAAGGAGTTACAAAATCTGGTGGCGAGACTTTTTACAATCTCGTTGTCAATAAATCATGAGGAACATTGACTTTAAACAATGGAGTTACAGTC
>JACQYX010000200.1 GCA_016207985.1 Ignavibacteriales bacterium
AAGCTTGGTTGGATTCGATCCAGTTTGTACGGCGGCTATTAACAGGGTCATTGATTTTTATTCGAAATAAACTTTGCAGTCAAAGCATCTCAGCGGTGAATTATCTATTGCAAGACGCAAAGGATTCGGAGTTACTTCTAAAAATCTGAAATCATTATGAAAATATTTGTAAATCTATTCTTTACACTAATTTTTTTGTCAGTTTCTTTATCTCAATCAATCCCAAATGATTGGCTCACATATTTTGAGCAGAGTGGATTTAAGAAAACCCCCCCGGTACACTGAAACTATTGATTATTGCCGTAAGCTTGAGAAAGCTTCACCGTGGATTAAAGTATTAACATTTGGGAAAAGCCCGGAAGGAAGAGACTTAGTTCTTGTTGTCGCTTCAAAAGATAAAGCATTTTCTCCAACCTCAGCACGAAAAACTGATAAAGCTATTCTCATTATACAGAATGGAATACACGCAGGTGAGATTGATGGTAAGGATGCCTGCTTGATGTTACTGCGGGATATCGCTATAACAAAAACCAAAGCATCACTCCTTGATAATGTTATCTTGTTGACCATTCCAATTTATAACGTGTATGGACATGAGCGTTTTGGTAAATTCAATCGGATTAATCAAAACGGACCTAAAGAAATGGGTTGGCGTGTAACGGGACAGAATCTCAACCTCAATCGTGATTACATGAAAGCCGATGCACCCGAAACTCAGGCATGGCTTAAAATGTTCAACGAATGGCTACCAGATTTCTTTATCGATGCACACGTTACTGATGGCGCCGATTATCAGCATATTGTTACTTATGGAATTGAGAGATATGTAAACATTGCTGAACCTGTACGCTCATGGGTAAATGAAAAATATGTTCCGATGATTTCAGAATTAAAGACGAACAGTATACCCGTTGCACCCTACATTTCCCTTCGTGATCATCTTGATCCTCTGAAAGGATTGCAAAGTGGCGTAGCACCACCACGATTATCCACACCGTATGTTGCACTTCATAATCGACCGGCACTATTGATTGAAACACACATGATGAAAGATTATCAGTCGCGTGTGGAAGGGACGTACCAAACGATCGTTGCGACTTTAGAATTGATGAATAAAGAATATTTATCTTTGCGAAAAGCAGTGCACCAGGCAGATGAAGGAACTTTAAAAAATATCGAGAATCCTTTCCCGATTCGTTTTCAAACTCTGGATGTTCCAAATCGAACGTTTCATTATTTAAGTTTCAAACAAACGAATGAGCCGAGCGACATCTCAGGTGGCACTTGGATAAAATATACTAAAGAGCCATTTGAAACAGATATTCCGCATTTTGATAGTGTGGTAGTATTAAAAACTATCGTGCCGCCAGTCGCATACTTAATTCCACCACAATGGCAGGAAATTATAAACCGTTTGAAGCTTCATGGTGTAAAATTCGAGCGATTGAAAAATCAGGTTGAGCTTGAAGTTGAGATGTATAGATTCTCAAATGCAAAATGGCAGCAAAGCCCTTATGAAGGAAGACATCCTGTAACGTATGAAGTTGAGAAATTTAAAGATAGGAGGATGTTTCCGGCTGGTACAGCAGTGGTACGATTGAATCAGCGAGCGGCTCGTGTTGCAATTCATGCGCTCGAGCCAGAGGCACCCGATGCATTTGTAGCGTGGGGTTTCTTTGATGCAGTCTTCGAGCAGAAAGAATACACTGAAGATTACGTTATGGAGCCGATGGCAAGAGAGATGATTTCAAAAGACTCCGCATTGAAAAAGGAATTTGAATCGAAACTTCAATCGGATACACTATTTGCAAAAAGTCCATTTGCTCGTCTGAATTTTTTTTACCAACATTCTCCATATTGGGATAGTAATGTTAATTTATATCCGATCGCCCGTTTAATAAAGAGTGTTCCACTAAAGTTTGAAGCGGAAGAATAATTTTTAAATGTCCACAAGGTTTATATGAAGGTGCTGATGGGAGGCTTTTTGCGGTCAGTGAAGCTGCCATATATTCCTCACCTGACGACGGCTTGAATTGGTCATTAATTCTCGAGCGTGGCGTCATGCAAGAATTTGTCTCAAGAAATAATGTTGCTGTGATTCGTCGTTATATCTCCAACGTAATTGATCGTAATCGCATCGAGATGTCGACCGACAATGGTGTAACATGGAAGCTTATATTTAGCCAAAGATCATATTCTTCTTATGATCAGATAATGATCTCCGATTCAGGTTTTGTATTTGCATGTACGTACGATCAATATTCCCCGGCACGAATAGTAAGGTATAACGGTTCGGAATGGGATACTATCGGGACTCCGATTACGACAAGCTTTTCCTATATTATCGATGCCGCAATTGATAATTTAAATAATATTTATTTGATCTGCCGCTCCTCAGGAAATAATATTTTACTCATATCTACTGATTATGGTAATAGTTGGAATAGAAAATTGGAAGTAACTAATCTCAATAGCGTAAATATCGGTCTTGATAATACGTTAATAGTAACTAAAGACATAGCAGATGTGAGCGATGGGGCAGTGTTTATTTCAACTGATTATGGAACTTCTTGGAATTATATCGGTCTATCAGATAAGTGGATTTATTCAATGGCGGGTGATCGGCAGGGTAAAATTTATGCTGCCACGAGCGAAGGAATTTATGTAAATGAGGATCGCTCAACGACATGGAAATATTTAAGTCCTGAAGCGGAAAGTTTTGACGCTATCATCGCAACGAAAAGAGGAGCGGTATTAACAACGGCAGGTATATGCCAATCTTGGTGGTGTTACACTGAGTCGGGACGTTCCTCCACGATTTTTCGAACTACGAACGGTGGTGAGTTCTGGTCGCCAAGTGGGACTCGAAGTCAGGATGTTTTTACATTAACAACCACTCCCTTCGGCTACCTTCTTGCCGGTACATTGGGAAACCGCATATTCAGAAGTGCGAGTGGTGGCACAGGATGGAGTCAAGTTCCACCTGATTCAATTGGAAGCTATGTTTATTCGTTTGCACAGCATGGTCAAACAATCTACGCGGGGACAGATGAAGGTCTTTATGCTACTACTGATAACGGAGAAAGCTGGAAAAATCTGACTGGTCAAACCTTCGGCGGCTCTGTATATTCGGCTGTTGTGAATCCAAATGGGAAAATAATTGTCGGCTCGAATTTCGGTATCTATACTTCGTCAGATGGTGGGTACAGTTGGATATCGTCCGGATTACCAAATTCGCAAGTTCTTTTCCTAACAATAGATCTCAGTGGTAAGATTTATGCTGATGCTGATGTTGACGGAGTTTTTTTCTCAACCGATGGTGGATTGACTTGGGTATGTTGTAATTTGGTGCGGGATGATATTCAAACAATCACCACGAATGAAACCGGTGAGATATTCGTCGGCGTTTATGGTGGTGTTTTGCATTCGACAGATGGTGGATGGAACTGGATGGAGCACAAATTCACGAATACATATATTTACTCGATCGCTTTTAATGCAGCCCAGCATATTTTCGCAGGTACATATAATGGCATCTATGTTTCTCGCAACAACGGACAAAATTGGACTTTCTCCGGCTTGAGTAACTCAAGCGTTCTCTCTCTTGTATTAGATTCACAACAGAATCTGTATGCAGGTCTATATCATAATGGAGTTTATCGGAGCGAACGTCCTGTTACAGGCGTTGATATGATTTCATCAAATCTTCCGAGGGCATCTCAACTTTATCAGAACTATCCGAATCCGTTCAATCCATCTACAGAGATTGGCTTCGATATCCATCGAACGGGAATGGTTAAAATTAAAATATTCGATATACTGGGGCGTGATTTAATTACTTTAGTCGATGAGAAAAAAAATCCGGGGCACTACAACGTTTCATTGAATGCCTCAGGTCTCTCAGGCGGTATCTATTTTTGCAGACTCCAGATCGATCAGGCGGTGGTTGATCTTAAAAAGATGGCATTGATCCAGTAATATCGATTTTGCTTTCTTGATTTTTCATATCATTTTTGCTATTATTTGATACTAAATAATCCAGCCAACAGAGTATTAATGGATGTAAATAAGCAAAGTACTACAGAAAAAGCACATCTTGAAGAGCTTAATGAATTAATGATACGGCGACGTCAGGAGCTCGACCAGCTACTGAAACATGGAATCAATCCTTATCCATATCAATTCCAACAGAATACATACTCTCAAGATATAATTAAAAATTATAGAGATGATACACCTCAACAGGGAGTGTCGATCGCTGGACGTATCATGTCGATCAGGCGGATGGGGAAAGCATCATTTTGTCATGTCCAAGATGCTCAGGGGAAAATTCAGGTTTATCTGAAGAAGGATGATCTTGGCTCAACTTATGATCTTTTTAAATTACTCGACATCGGAGATATCATCGGTGTTGAAGGTTACGTGTTCCGGACGAAGATGGGGGAAATCTCTGTCCATGCTCGAAAACTTGACGTGTTATCTAA
>JACQYX010000201.1 GCA_016207985.1 Ignavibacteriales bacterium
AGGAACTTCAGCCGAAGGGAATCATGCTATCGGGAGGTCCTGCAAGTGTCTATGCGAATAATGCACCTCACCCATCCCCTGGAATTTTTGAGCTTGGAATCCCAATTCTTGGTATTTGTTATGGCTTACAGGTTATAGCGTTCCAGTTAGGAGGGCAAGTCGATACATCGGCTAAGCGGGAGTATGGTCCTGCTGATGTTTTTATTGATGATGATGCCGATTTGTTCGCCGACCTCGATGATCGAGAAAGAGGAGCGACAACAAGTGTATGGATGAGTCATGGTGATGCGCTTACGAAACTTCCACGCAACTTTGATCGGATTGCTCATACACCGAATTCACCGATATGTGCTATTCGAAATCGTGAAAAGAAAATTTACGGTGTACAATTCCATCCTGAAGTCGTTCATACTCCTAAGGGAAAGGAAATCCTCGGGAATTTTCTTTTTAAAATTTGTGAATGTAAAGGAGGATGGGATGCGGGCTCATTCATTAATCGAAAAGTCGAAGAAATCAGAGCGACGGTTGGTGCCCAAAGAGTGATTTGTGCGTTAAGTGGTGGTGTGGATTCATCCGTTCTCGCTGTACTTCTTCAAAAAGCAATCGGCAGACAATTATTTTGCATTCACATTAATAATGGTTTAATGCGGAAGAACGAAAGCGAGCAGGTAATCAAATTATATAAGGATACTTACCATTTCAATCTCGATTACCTCGATGCAACGGATTTCTTCCTAAAGAAATTACAGGGAGTGGACGATCCGGAGAAAAAACGACGTATCATAGGTAAAGCATTCATCGAGCTTTTTGAAGGGGAGGCGAATAAAATCGGAAATGTCGGATACCTCGCACAAGGAACTTTATACCCCGATGTAATCGAATCTGTATCTTTCAAAGGTCCATCTCACACAATCAAGACTCATCATAACGTTGGGGGATTACCGGAAAAAATGAATTTGAAATTGATAGAACCATTCCGGGAGTTGTTCAAGGATGAAGTCCGCAATGTCGGGAAAGCCCTCGGATTACCAGACGAATTAATTACACGTCATCCCTTCCCCGGTCCGGGACTTGCCGTCCGTATACTTAGCGATATTACAAAAGAAAAGCTATCGCTACTTCGGGAAGCGGATGATATTTTCATTCATGAGATCCGAGAAGCAGGATTGTATAATTCGATTTGGCAGGCATTTGCTGTGTTGCTTCCTGTCCAAACTGTTGGTGTTATGGGCGATCAGCGCACTTATGAGAACGTCATCGCTCTTCGTGCTGTAACGAGCTTAGACGGTATGACGGCAGATTGGGCTCAAATACCGCCGCATGTGCTTGCAAAAATATCGAGTCGCATCGTAAACGAAGTTAGAGGTGTAAATAGAGTCGTTTACGATATTAGCTCAAAACCTCCATCAACGATCGAGTGGGAATAACTAATCTCTACTCACGTCGAACAGTTTGAGCTATTAACCTTCCTAGTTAGATCACACTAATTATTTGTAATTATTCGACATTAAAGTTAATCTTTTTTAAAACGTTTTCTTTTGAATCGGTGATCATTACCGACCATTCACCAGGTTTTACGACTAACTTGTTTGCCCATGTCCGCCACGGACTTCCACCGATTGCTAACATCGTCGAGAAATACAAATTTCCATGATTCCAAGTGACTGTAAGAGTCTCAGAGGTTGCCCCCACGACTTTAAACCAGAGAAATACTTTAGAATTAAGTGCGAAGGTGGAATCTTCGCCAACAATCATCCGTTCTTTTACATCCGTTCCCAGTCGAGCATCGATGATTTGAATACCGGTGACGATTGTTTCTGTTTGCTGTACCCGCATTGATCCTTCACAAATTTGAAATAAGATAATCAATGCTATCGCGAAAAGTTTATATCGTCTCATATTTTTTCTCCTCGATTATTAATAATATAAATTAATGTTTCCCTAATTCTTTTCCAAAATTTATAATGTAGGATAATACAGTCTACTACGAGCTTTACGGTTCCAGGTAAACCATTCCGTTCCCGTTCGCACCGGTCTGTCTTGTATTAAAGTTTCATGGTTGATTGAGATTCTTCATATGTTTCCTGTCCCATCTTTCTCAGTATCAATATTTGTTCGATATCCCGTTGTCGAATCACCGGCTTCGTCATCGTGTATAGTCTCTCTTCGATATTTACGGAAAGTTAGTGCATCAACCACACCCGTTGGTTGGATGATAAAATATTTCAGTATATCTTCATCGAACGAAATGGGACCGTTGCAGCAAGGATTTTTACTCGAAATGCCGAAGATGATACAAATCGCTGGATTGCCGCCAATCGATATATCGTCTTCTTCCAAAGCCATCCGCGTTAACTCACTACAATTATCGCATGGCTTTGCATGTGGATACATCGTCAACTTCGATGAGGCACTATCGATAGTTAGGACAGCGAGGCGTTCATCGTAGTATTTATCGCCATATTCGCGTGCCATTGAGAAGCATGTGTACGTCAGGAATATCTGTTGAATGTTCTTTTCGAGATTTTTCAAGTATAATACTCTTACCGCAGTTGTAGCTGTGTTCTTTGCGATCTCACCCCAATGTGCTATCATCGCGTTACAACCTTTTTGGTATTCTTTCGGTAAAAGGTTAAGCAATAATTTTTCAGTCTTATCATCGAGTTGTACGGGTAATTGATCGAAGGATCCAAAATACTTTTTTAAAGATTGATGATCCTTAATCTTGATATTCACTTCAACCCTTGACTGTGGTAAATTTACTTGAGCAAAAGTTAAATGATGGAAAAGTAATAATAAGCTGATATTAAATAATGTTTTAATCATAAGATTAAATATAATTAAGTTTAGATGAGATAAGAAATTACACCCTTTATTATTAAGCACGATCTCGTAATTAACTAATCTTTGATCATCAAATGACCAGATGGTGTAGACTTATGAACAACCAGATGTCTCGCCGCAATTTCG
>JACQYX010000202.1 GCA_016207985.1 Ignavibacteriales bacterium
AAAATTAAGGAAATTGTCTTCACCGTTGAAAACAATGTGGTAAAAGCAGTTGAAGTAAAGCGTGGAATATCAGATGATTCATACACAGAAATCATTTCTGGTTTGGACGACAAAAAGGAAGTAGTCTCAGGAAGTTACAAAGCTATAAACCGTGAGCTGGAAGATGGTGTTAAAGTAAAAGTGGATAATATGAAAAAGAAAACCACAAAAGGTGAGGAATCTTAATAATGACTATAAGGAAAAATTGAATGAATAACTCGTATGTAATTAATCTTCAGCAAATAAAAAAAATCTATGATATGGGAGGAGCGGAAGAAGTTCAAGCTCTTCGCGGTGTCTCGGTTCAGATTGGGAAGAATGAATATGTTGCAATCATGGGACCCTCCGGCTCGGGGAAATCGACGTTGATGAATATTATCGGCTGTCTTGATACACCCACTTCCGGATTATATGAGTTTAACAGTATCAACGTCAGTGAGATGAACGATAACCAGCTTGCAAAAGTGCGGAATAAAGAGATAGGGTTTGTTTTTCAGACTTTCAATTTACTTGCACGCTCTAATGCGCTACACAACGTAGAGCTGCCTCTGATTTATGCTGGTGTTTCGTCAGCCGAGCGCAAGCGTCTTGCCCACGAAGCTCTTGAGCATGTTGGTTTAGGAGATAGAGTACATCATAAACCAAATGAGTTATCGGGTGGTCAGCGACAGCGTGTTGCAGTTGCGCGGGCTCTTGTAAACAGACCATCTATTTTACTGGCAGATGAACCGACAGGCAATCTGGATTCGAAAACAGGTGATGAAATTATGGTGCTCTTTGAAGAACTCCATACGCAGGGCAACACCATCATCCTTGTTACACACGAAGAATATATCGCCGAACATGCGCATCGTATTATCCGCCTTCGTGATGGTATGATCGAGGCGGATGAGATTGTGAAAAATCGAAAATCAATAACTACAGAATAGAGCATGTATTTTTTCTTTGAGGTAAAAGAAGGCTTGCGTATCGCTTTCCGGGCAATCCGGGCGAACAAGATGCGCTCCGTTCTCACTACACTCGGTATTGTCATCGGGATCGTCTCGGTAACGCTGATGGCTACAGCTATCGAAGGTGTCGATAGGGCATTTGAAAAGAGCGCCTCCGCTTTTGGCTCAAAGGTATTGTACATCCAAAAATTCCCTTGGGTCGGTCACGATGATTGGTGGAAATTCCGAAATCGTCGGGACATGAAACTGGAATATGCGACTGTCGTTTCGCATCAGGCGACATTAGTGGATGCGGTTGCGCCATCTGTTGTTACTATGAAAGATGCACGGTTCGGCTCTCGAACAATGTTGAGTACCTTTATCACTGGAACGACATATCAATATCAAGAAGCCTCTGGAACGACAATAAACGACGGTCGGTTTTTTTCATCAGAAGAATCCGACGGAGGACGACCTGTATGTGTGATAGGGGCTAACGTCGCTGAAACACTTTTCCCGTCGATTGATCCGATTGAACAAACGATAAAGGTTGGAGGTTTTCCATATAAAGTTCTTGCAGTGCTCGAAAAGCAAGTCGGACTTTTCGGCATGTTCACAGCCGATAACCGAATTTTTGTTCCAATTAATTCTTTCATGAATCAATTTGGATCCCGACGTGATGTCTTAATTAGTGCTCGCGTAAGAAAAGGAGTCGACATCGAAGAAGCCAAAGAAGAACTGCGCGGTATTATGAGGAAAGCCCGTCATCTTGCCCCAGCTCAGGAGGATGACTTTAATATCAATGAACAAGAGATGTTGACACAGGTTTTCGGTACTATCACTGCTGTTATTGCCTGTATCGGTTTCTTTATAACAGGATTATCGTTATTTGTTGGTGGGATCGGTATAATGAATATTATGTATGTATCGGTGACCGAGCGAACGAAGGAAATTGGAATTCGGAAAGCCATCGGTGCACGCCGCCGGACAATATTGTTTCAATTCCTCGTAGAAGCCGCATTGATTTGCTTAATCGGAGGAATCATCGGATTAATGATCGCATATCCGTTAAGTTTGATCGCCGATCAGATTCTCCCGACTGCCATGCCGTTCTCCGTGGTAATTATTTCTCTTCTTGTTTCACTTTTTGTCGGTGTTAATTCCGGATTTCTTCCTGCGTTTAAAGCTTCGAAATTAGATCCTGTCGATGCATTGCGTTATGAGTGACCTATGACCGGTGCACTTGAAACTTTTTTCCATGAGGTTAATGAGAGTCTTATAATGGCGATTGCCTCGATTCGCACAAACAAGTTGCGATCGATCCTCACGCTGCTCGGCATAGCCGTAGGTGTGTTTTCCATTATTGGTGTAATGACCGCGATGGGTGTTCTTATCAGCAGCATAGAAAATGGTATGACCTTCCTCGGCGCGAATACCTTTCAGGTACAGCGAACACCGGCAATGATGACAGGAGATCCGAAGGAAATGGTTAAGGTCATGAACCGGAGAAATATTACTTATGAACAGGCGCTCCGGATAAAAGAATCTGCTTCACTCGCAAAAGCAGTCGGGATATTTTGCTATCTTAATTCACAAAAAGTGGTTGTCGCTGAAGACGGTAAGAAGACCAACCCGAGTGTCAATGTATCGGGGCGTGATATTGAAAGTTTCCTGGCAAATAACTGGATCATTGACGAAGGTCGCCTTTTCAGCCAGGGAGAATTGAACTCCGGCAGTCACGTAGCGATTCTTGGAGCCGATGTTGTAAAGAAGCTTTACCCAAAAAGTGATCCCGTAGGTCAGACCATCAGGGTCGACAAGCATAAATATCAGGTTATAGGAATTGTAAAATCGAAGGGTTCGGTGCTCGGTGGCGATAATGAATCTTTTGTTCTCATTCCACTCAGTACATTTTTTAGTATTTATGGAAAAGATCAGGGATTCTCATTCAAAGTTCAAGCCGATGCCATGGCAATCGACGATTGTATGGAGCAGGTTAGGGGAATTTTACGCACAGCACGCCATGTACCACCCGCTGCTGAAGATGATTTTTCGATAATCTCGAACGATTCGCTGATTACTCAATTCAATGAGTTCACCAAATATCTTAAGCTCGGAATTATCATCGTCAGCAGTATCGCATTACTTGCTGCCGGTGTTGGGATCATGAACATTATGCTTGTCTCAGTCACCGAGCGGACGAGGGAAATCGGTATTCGTAAGGCGATAGGTGCCCGAAAGATCAACATCATGACCCAATTTGTTATGGAAGCAGTACTGTTAAGTGAATTCGGCGGTATGTTCGGAATTATTCTCGGTATTTTTGGAGGGAATGCAATTGCATTGTTACTCGATGCTCAACCGATCATACCGTACGATTGGGTACTAATCGGTTTTCTCACATGTAGTCTCGTCGGTATCGTCTTTGGTGTTTATCCGGCTTGGAAAGCTGCGAACCTTGAACCTATTGAATCGCTTCGTTATGAATAATGGATGTGAACTCGGATGAGTCAAGTAATAGAAACCATAATGCACGAAGTTAGGGAAAGCTTTATTATGGCTCTTGTTGCCCTGAGAGTCAATAAACTTCGGTCAATTCTTACACTCCTCGGAATCGCCGTTGGTGTTTTCTCAATCATCGGTGTTATGACAGGTATGGGTGTGCTAATCAACAGCATCGAGAGTGGATTGAGTCAGTTGGGTGCGAATACGTTTCAAGTCCAGCGGATGCCTAACTTCAGGAGCGGCAATCCCGCTGAGAGAGCAAAACTTCGGAATATCAGCGATGGTAGATTGTTTACACTTGATGAGTATACTTCGGGGAAAAAGGTCGCAATCTTAGGAACACAGGTTGTGAAAAAGATTTTTCCGAAGATCGATCCGGTAGGACAATCGATTCGCTTCGATGGTGAGGAATATCGGGTGATCGGAACAATTGAGCCGAAAGGTGGAATACTCGGCGGCAATATGGATAATTTCATTGCTATTCCACTCACGACATTTTTCGATGAGTATGGAAAGGATCGGGATATTCACATCATGGTGGAGGCATTATCTCGTGAGACGTTCGACGATTGCATTGAACAAGTTCGTGGCATTCTTCGGACAGCACGCCATGTAGCGCCTGGAGTCGAAGACGATTTTTATTATTTTTCAAACGATTCGATGATCGAGCAATTCAACGATTTTATAAAATATACACGCCTCGGCATCTTATTGATCAGTACAATCGCTCTCATCGCCGCCGGTGTCGGTATCATGAATATCATGCTCGTTTCGGTTACCGAGCGAACCAGAGAAATAGGAATTCGTAAAGCTATCGGGGCTAAGAAGACTAATATTCTAGCCCAATTCATCCTCGAAGCAGTCGTTCTAAGTGAATTAGGTGGTCTTATCGGTATTCTTTTAGGTATCTCTGCCGGAAATATTCTTGCCATAGTTTTTGAGGTGCGTCCAGTTATTCCCTGGGATTGGGTCACAATCGGATTCGTTGCCTGTTCACTTATCGGTATCACTTTTGGTGTTTATCCTGCCTGGAAAGCGTCCAGCCTCGATCCCATCGAATCGCTGCGCTACGAGTGAACGCGCGCTTCCCGCCTCAAGGCAGGCGCCGCGCCGGCAACAGCGGTTCCTTCCGAAACACGCGCTGATACTCCAATGCCACGTAGCGATCCGTCATGCCCGCGATGTAGTCGCAGACCGCGCGCGGCTCGCCCACGGTCAACGCGCGCTTGCGCGCTTGCCCG
>JACQYX010000203.1 GCA_016207985.1 Ignavibacteriales bacterium
ATATTTTGCTGTCGATACAGAAGATCGAACGCTTAGCGATGCGATGAAAGGTGCGGATGTATTTTGCGGTGTCTCCGTAAAAGACCTCGTAACGAAAGAGATGGTAAAATCGATGGCTGATAAACCTATTGTCTTTGCGATGGCAAACCCTGATCCGGAAATTACTTATCCTGATGCCGTAGCTGCCCGAGATGATGTCATAATGGGCACGGGTCGTTCAGATTATCCGAATCAGGTAAATAATGTTCTTGGCTTTCCATTCATCTTCAGGGGTGCATTAGATATTCGAGCGACACAAATCAATGATAAGATGAAGGTCGCCGCTTCAATGGCGCTGGCTAAACTTGCTAAAGAAGATATACCCGATTCTGTGGTGCGGGCGTATGGTGGAAAGAAAATTGAGTTTGGCAAAGAGTACATCATACCGAAACCGCTCGATCCACGAGTGTTGTTGTGGGAAGCACCTGCAGTTGCGAAAGCTGCTATGGAAACAGGTGTTGCACGAATTCAAATTAAAGATTTTGAAGCGTATAAAGATTCTCTCGAAGCACGTCTCGGTAAATCTCGTGAAGTGATGAGAGTGTTCATCCACAAGGCGCGAAAATCACCAAAGAAGATCGTGTTTCCTGAAGGTGAAGAAACGAAAATTCTTCGTGCGGCTCAAATTATACTGGATGAAAAGATTGCTCATCCGATTTTGTTAGGAGATCCTAAGGTTATAGAACAAAGAGAAAACGAATTAGGAATCGACGCTGAAGGAATAGAGATTGTCAATCCCACAAAATCACCAAAGTTCAAAGAGTATGTCGCTAAGTTCTATGAATATCGAAAGCGTAAAGGTATCACCCAATTCGATGCTGAACGATTACTCAAAACAAACAATTACTACGGGATGATGATGGTGCGCGAAGGCGATGCCGATGGATTAATCTCAGGATTAACCCAGCATTATCCCGATACGGTTCGTCCGGCACTCCAAATTATCGGTCACAAAGACGGAACCGATGTTGTTGCCGGTTTGTACATGATGATTTTTAAGAATGAGATCATCTTCATTGCAGATGCAACCGTCAACATCGAACCGGATTCTGAACAACTTGCGCAGATAGCTATGCTGACAGCTGAAAAAGTTCGCCAGTACGATGTCGAGCCGAGAATCGCAATGTTGTCATTCAGTAACTTTGGCAGCACTCATCATCCGATGTCCGATAAAGTTCGGAAAGCTGTTGAGATAGTAAAGCAGCGTATGCTGAAATTAATGATTGATGGCGAGATGCAAGCCGATACTGCCGTTGTTCCAGAGATAATTAATGAGATATATCCGTTCAGCACGCTTAAAGGTGGAGCGAACGTTCTTGTATGCCCCGGTTTGACATCGGCAAATATCGCATACAAACTGTTGGCTCGGCTCGGCGGGGCTACAGCAGTCGGACCGATTCTAATGGGTATCCGAAAACCCGTATACCTATTGATCCCCGGTAACGACGTGACCGATATTGTTAACATCACTGCGATGGCAGTTCAAGATGCACAATTAACTGAATAACAATAATGAAAAAGGAAAATTAATGGCAATACGCGGAACTGTAAAAATCGACATTGAGACATGCAAGGGATGTGAATTATGTGTCGAGGCATGTCCACAGGATAGTCTTGAGATGTCGAAAGAAATCAACAACAAAGGTTATCATTACGCTGTTCTCGTACAGGATAATTGCACCGGTTGTGTTAATTGCGCCTTAGTTTGTCCGGATGCAGTGATAACAGTGTATCGAGAGACCAAGAAGAAAACTAAGGAACCGGTCGCTGTGATCACAAATGTAAAACAGGATATTCGGGTAACGGTAGATAGTTCCGTTCCGAATGGAGGAATTGATGTATGAGAGAAGTCCGTTTAATGAAGGGAAATGAAGCAGCAGCCGAAGCAGCTATTCGTGCAGGCTGCGATGCATACTTCGGGTATCCAATTACACCTCAATCCGAAATTATCGAGTATCTCTCAGACCAGGGACGCAAGCGCGGTATGATCGTAATGCAAGTTGAGAGTGAAGTTGCAGCGATCAACATGATCTATGGTGCTGCTGGTGCCGGTGCTCGGACTATGAGCTCATCATCAAGCCCCGGCGTGAGTTTGATGCAGGAAGGTCTATCATACATCGCCGCAGCAGAACTTCCATGTCTCCTGATTAATATTAATCGCGGCGGTCCCGGTCTTGGAACCATACAGCCATCACAGGGTGATTACTTCCAATCTGTTAAAGGTGGTGGTCACGGAGATTATCATCTAATCGTGTTTGCACCGGCAAGCGTTCAAGAGATGGCTGATTATGTTTATCTCGGTTTTGATCTTGCCGATAAATACAGAAATCCAGTATTACTTTTAGCCGATGGTGCACTTGGTCAGATGATGGAAAAGGTAATTTTCCCTGAATACGATCCAAAGCAGCATAAAATTCCTAAACCATGGGCAACCACAGGCAAACCTGCTGCCCGCCCACCGAATGTTGTAACATCGTTGCATCTCCAATCGGAAGAAATGGAGAAAATCAATTTCCGTCTTCAGAAAAAATATCGGAAGATAGAAAAAAATGAAGTTCGCTATGAGCTGATTTCGACCGATGATGCCGAATATCTCCTTATTGCCTACGGTTTGACCGCACGTATCTGTCAGCGTGTTGTTGAAATTGCCCGACAACAGGGATTGAAAGTAGGATTAATGCGACCCATTTCACTTTATCCTTTCCCGTATGAAATATTGAACAAATTAGCCGACCAAGTGCTCGGAATTCTCGATGTAGAAATGAATGCCGGACAAATGGTCGAGGATGTTCGGCTCGGTGTTAATGGTAAAATTCCGGTTAATTTCTATGGACGTATGGGTGGAATAATTCCAACACCTGAAGAAATTTTACAGACACTACAAAAAATGATGAAAACAGTTGACGTGAAGGAGAAGGTTTGATATGCCAGAAGTTCAAATCTCATTAGATGGAATGGAAGTAGTATGGGGGAAACCCACTACATTGTCCGATACTCGAATGCATTACTGCCCCGGATGCGGACACGGGGTGATTCACAAAGTTTTAATGGAAGTAATTCAAGAGATGGGGAGTCAGGATAAAACAGTTGGCGTTGCACCGGTCGGTTGTTCGGTAATAGCATACAACTATATGAACGTCGATATGCAAGAAGCCGCACACGGGAGAGCGACTGCAGTTGCCACAGGCATCAAACGAGTACTGCCCGATAAACTTGTTTTCACATACCAGGGCGATGGCGATCTTGCAGCGATCGGAACTGCTGAAACAATCCACTCGTGTAATCGCGGTGAAAATTTTCTAATAATTTTCATTAACAATGCAATCTACGGCATGACTGGTGGGCAGATGGCTCCAACTTCCTTAGTTGGTATGGTTACAAGTACTACTCCAGAGGGAAGACAAGTTCATACACAGGGACATCCGTTTAAAATAACTGAAATAGTTGCAACGCTGCCCGGAACTCATTATGTAACACGATAGTATCAAATTGTCCATCTGGATGGAAGATGACACCTGTTCAAGCGAATAAATGGATTGAAGAAAATATGCTCCCATTTTATCCACCGGGTGATTTAAAAGTAGACGGGAAACTTATTGAAAAGAAACCAACTCCGACGATAACACAGAAAAAGGAGACAAAATAATGACACATGAGATTTTATTTGCAGGTTTCGGTGGGCAAGGTGTGCTTTCAATGGGATCGACTTTAGCTTATGCGAGCTTGATGGAAGGAAAAGAAGTCACTTGGTATCCATCTTACGGACCGGAAATGCGGGGCGGCACTGCTAACTGCATTGTGATCGTTTCGGATAAGCGAATCAGTTCACCGATCGTTTCAAAGTTCGATGCATTAATAGCTATGAATCAACCTTCGATCGATAAGTTTGAGAAATCATTAAAACCCAACGGAGTTCTAATGTACGATAGCGGGAATATCGTTGTTCCACCGACACGTACCGATATAACCATCGCCCCTGTCGATATCGAAACCGAAGTACTCAAACTAAACAATCTGAAAGTTCGCAACATGGTTATGTTAGGTGCATTTCTCGGTATATGTCAGGTTGTAAATATCGGAGCGGTGGTGAAAGTACTACCCAAAGTTTTCCCCGAGCGTTATCACCATATGTTAAAAATAAATCAAGAAGCGCTCGAGCGTGGTGAAAAATTAGTGATTTCCCGAAGGGATGCCCGCCTGCCATCTGTCGGGCAGGGATTCCCAGAAGCTGCAACACCATTAGCATAATGGAGGAAGGAATGAATACTAAAAACGAGTGTGCCCATACTTGCAAAGAATTTTGCAACGCATTAGAAATTGCTACTCTGCGAGAGAAAGAAGCGATCATCCAATACGATTCGCTGCGAGATGAATGTAACTATCCGGACGTGAAAGTAATTCTTAACGAACTTATTATCCAGCGACAGAAATCGATACGCTTATTGGATGAAGCTAAAATATTAATCAAGACAAAGTTCGAAGTGCTCGATCAGATTCAGGATGGCTTTAAAACTTGAAAAAGAATTATCAACATCACTGATCGAAGTTCGCTTAATCTAAGCGGTATGACGGAAAATTTGAAAATAAATGTCATGCTAAATTTATTCAAATTATTCTGAATCCATTCAGCATTGGAATGAAAGATGCATACCAACAACCAAATACTTCAGTATGAATTTAAGCCTCGTATTATCGTCTGGCAGTTGACAACCCGAGATGATACTTGTCCAAATCGATCCGAATTACTTGAACAGCACGAATGTCTGCTCATTATCGATAGCATAGCTCGCCTTGCAAAACCGATTGTTATTCTTACAGGTCGCCACATCATCGAACGCCCAGACCTTTCTGAGATTGTAGATTACGGAAGTGCCTTAGGTTTGAAAGTGATCATAGAGCTACTGCCGGAGGAAATAACCGATGAAATAATTGAACGTTTTCAAGGTTATGGTACCCGGATCTTCCGGATAATAATCGATGATCTTATCATTGAAGACATCGATAACAGGTATAAACAAACAGAGTCGTTTTTAAATCTTGAAAGAGCAATTCAACGTTTAAAGGACAAATCTTTCGAGATACATTTCAGTTATACGATTACCCAGCCGGATATAAGAAAACTATCGTTCAATCTCGACTACGCTTTTCGAACGGCAGCGAGAGGACTTTATTGTCATCTTCGTTTCGATAAGACTGTTCCAGAAATCTCGATATTCGATGATGAAGTCCAATCATTGGATGAATTCATCGGAAAAATATCGGAGATGAAAACGTTAGTACCCAACGATATGTATCTTTCGCCCCAGTGTGTTAGATATACTCCCTTTCCTGATGAGCAGGTCGATCTCGATTTTTCCGCTGTCAGACATCCAAGATGGATTCATCAATGTTTGGCGGGAAAGACGTTCGCATTCATTGATGGAATTGGTCGGGTTTTTGTTTGCAGTGGAATGTGTAAGGAATGCGGTAATCTCAGAGATGTAAATTACGACTTCAAGCTTATCTGGATGGATTCGGAAATCATGAACAATTTACGTGAGTATACAAGGTCATGTGTTCAGACAAGATTGTTTTTTAAAAGACAAAAAGAATTCAGTACTTACAAAGATCAGATAATCAACGAAAATATTGAGTGGTGAATTATGAAGCAAAGGAAAAAAATCGAAAGACATTCACTCGAGACAGGTCTAATACATGGTAAATCAATCTCGAAAAAGTGGGATTTTAGTCATCACCTGGTTCCACCCATTTCATCCTCGTCGACATTCCGCCTCGAATCCGCTAAGCGGGGTGCACTCGGATTTGCAGAGTTTGCTCATCATGCCGGAAAGGAACCGATAGAGTCTCGTGCCCCTATTTATATTTACGATCGCTTAGGTGAACCGAATAAAGAAATTTTGGAAGAGAACCTCGCAGCAGCCGAAAATGGTGATATCGCTGTTACGTTCTCAACAGGTATGGCAGCCATCTCGGCTGCGTTTGGCTGTGTCACAGGCTCGGGAGACGAAATAATCGCTCATAACATTCTCTATGGATGTACATACTCGTTACTTACGAACTGGTATCCGCGGTATAAGATTGCGACAAAATTCGTGGATATGAAAGAGATCAACAATATTAAAAAGAATGTCACACCCCGAACGCGTGTCGTTTATTTTGAGACACCTGTGAATCCAACCCTTGATCTGATCGATATTAAAGCGGTTGTTGATGTCGTGAAGCAAGTGAATAAAAGCAGACATAAAACACGTAAGATTTTCGTCATCATCGATAACACTTTTGCAAGTCCATTCTGCCAGCGTCCGCTTGAGTTGGGTGTTGATTTTGTCATTGCTTCACTCACAAAAAACATTTGCGGCTTCGGTACGGATATGGGTGGTGTGGTTATCGGACCGAAGTGGAGTTACGACGTGCTACTCCTATACCGTAAAGATTTCGGTGGTGCACTTGCGGCAAAAAGTGCTTGGCCCCTGCTCGTATATGGTTTGCCAAGTCTTCCAACCCGAATGAGGCAGCAAATGGTAAGTGCTCAAGCTGTTGCGACTTTCCTTGAAAGCGACCCGCGTGTGAAGTTTGTTAGTTATCCTGGTTTAAAATCGTTTCCACAATATGAATTGGCACGGAGACAAATGAAGGATTACGATGGTAAATTTGCACCCGGCAGTTTGCTTTACTTCACACTTAAAGGTAAAACACCGAATGTTCGTCATAATAAGGGCGAAAAATTTATCAACTATATTGCGAAGAATGCGTATACAATAACGCTCGCTGTGAGTCTCGGTCATATTCGTACGCTAATCGAACACCCAAGCTCGATGACTCACTCCGCTATACCTCTCGAAGATCAGGTGAAAAGCGGCTTAGAACCCGGGGGTATTCGTCTCTCGATTGGTTTGGAAAAACCAAGCGATATTATTCACGATTTGGCAAAAGCATTGGATAACTTGTAGTACAAATTGAGGCAAAGTATGACGTCTTTAACATCTGTTAAAAATTTCCTTTCTCAGCGTACACTCGCCATTGTTGGTCTATCACGAAGCGGGAAGAAATTTGGCAACATGATCTATCGTGAACTAACAAAAAAAGGATACACTGTCTATCCTATACATCCCGACGTCGAGCGAATTGATGGCGTGCGTTGTTATCCCTCTCTGAAATCACTTCCCGAACACATTGGTGGTGTTATTATTGTCATTCCTCCATCACAAACGGAGCGGATCGTTCAGGATGTAGCAAATGCAGGGATTAAACAGGTTTGGATGCAGCAAGGTTCAGAATCAGAAAAAGCGATTCAGTTGTGTAGAGAAAATAACATTTCTGTTATTGCGGGCGAGTGTATTTTAATGTTCACCGAGCCGGTTGCTTTTTTTCATCGACTTCATCGTTGGATTTGGAAAGTCATTGGTAAATACCCAAAGTGATAATAAGATACATGTTGTCTTATGTCGTTCAGTCAATTTATAAAAGTATCCGGAGTCCGCGCGAGAATACCTCCAGACAGTTTTATTGAAATATAAGGTTCGGACGAATTCAAACTTACTGACTAATAAACATGTTCAGGAATTCATATCGATCCTTCGCGGATGGGCAGGCAAGACACTGATCGATATATCGGGGATCGGTTCATATCCGAGTAAGACGGCTATTAATGGATCCCTTCAATCGATCTTCTCATTCTTTCTTATTTCTTGTTAGTTTTTATTTTATCCGGAGAATATACCCTTCTTTTTTCTCTTTTTCAATTTTACACAACTTTTATAATAATACGTCCGCTACCGATGATTGCATAATTCATTAAAAAATGATACTTTCTTTCACCCGTGATATTTGTCTTTTATCACACATTTATTCGTTCTTTTTCAACAATTTTACATATTATTTAAGATAATCTGGATTTACCAATAGACATTACTGCACTTACAAAAGGTATTATATGTGGAAAAACTTAAGTTATTTATTGGCACTTCTCACCATTTTTTCGACACAGAACGCATTTCAGCAAGAAGAACGGGATCAGTCTATTTCAGATACTTCTCTTGATTCATTGTTAAATATAAAAATTTCTACTGCTGCAAAATACAGTCAGACTCTCAGCGAGGCACCTGCATCTGTTACTATCATTATCTCCGATGATATCAAACGATATGGTTATCGCACACTTGAAGAAGTTTTGATGACCATAACAGGATTTTATACAAGTTACGACCGAAATTACAGTTACCTGGGAGTCCGCGGATTCAGCCGTCCAACTGATTATAACGATCGGATTTTACTTCTCATCGATGGACATACCACCAACGAAAATTTTTATGGCTCAGCAGCGATAGGTCCCGATTTAGGAATGAACATTAGCGCAATCGATCGCATCGAGATTGTTCGAGGGCCCGGCTCAGCATTGTACGGTACAGGAGCGATGTTTGCGGTCATAAACAGTATCACTAAAAAAGGAAACAGTATCGACGGTGTCAATACATCTATTGAGTACGGAAGTTTCGGAAGAACACAAGCCGCATTTATAATGGGTAAAGAATTTGAAAACGGGTTTGATATTTCTTGCTCGGGTATCATCGGTGACATCAAAGGTCAAGACCTCTTTTATAAAGAGTACTACGATCCACCGATGAGCGATGGTATTAGTAAAGGAAACGATTGGGAAAAATATTATGGTGTCTATTCAACTTTATCTTATAGTAATTTTACATTGTTCGGACGCATAACATCCCGTAAAAAAGGTATCCCAACAGGAGCGTATGAAGATATATTTAATGATCCTCGCGCTAAGACTCTCGACGAATACAGTTCAGTCGAATTGAAATATGAAAACGACATTGGTATCGATAAGAATATTTCGATACGCGGATACTATGACCGCTATTATTATACAGGAACCTATCCTGCTCAACCTGTCACTCAGGATGCTACACATGGAAAAGGATTAGGCGGTGAGTTTCAATTT
>JACQYX010000204.1 GCA_016207985.1 Ignavibacteriales bacterium
AATTTAATCATAAACGGCTCATCAGGAATTGCTGTTGGTATGGCTACAAATATACCACCACATAACCTTGGAGAGGTTATAGGCGGGCTTGTTACATTGCTCGAAAATCCTGATGCGAGGGTAAAAGACCTGATGTCTAACATAAAAGGTCCTGATTTCCCAACAGGTGGTATTATCTATGGATACGAAGGAGTAAAAGAAGCATATAAAACAGGAAGAGGGAGGATTCTTGTCAGAGCGAAAGCATCTATTGAAACCGGACGCGCAGACCGACAAGCGATAGTTGTTACTGAGATTCCATATCAAGTTAACAAAGCAACACTTATCGAGAGAATTGCAGAGTTGGTTCGAGATAAAAAGATTGAAGATATTTCCGACATTCGAGATGAATCAGATCGAGATGGACTCAGAGTTGTTATCGAGCTGAAGCGTGACGCTAACGCATCGGTGGTTTTGAACAATCTTTACAAACATACACAAATGCAAACGACCTTCGGCATCATTATGCTTGCACTTGTAGAGGGTAGACCACAAGTTCTCACGCTTAGACAAATGATAGATCATTTCATTAAACATCGGAACGAAGTAATCATCCGCAGAACGAAATTTGATCTCGACGAAGCTGAGAAAAAAGCACATATCCTTGAAGGCTATATCATCGCCCTACAGAACATCGATGAAATTATCAAGCTCATCAAGAAATCGAAGGATGTACAGACCGCACAGGAAGGATTGATGAAGCGCTTTAAACTGAGCGAGATCCAGGCGAAAGCAATACTCGATATGCGATTGCAGAGACTCACCGGTCTTGAGCGGAAAAAAGTCGAAGAAGAATATAAAGAAACGATCAAACTCATCGAAAAACTAAAATCTATTCTTTCCAGCAAAAAGCTTCAATTGCAATTAATCAAAGAAGTGCTACTTGACGTAAAGAAGAAATTTGGCGATGAACGCAGAACCGAGATTATTTATAAGGCGGAAGAATTTAGCGTTGAAGATATGATAGCCGAGGAAGATGTCGTTATCACGATCAGTCACAGTGGATTCATAAAGCGTTTCCCCGTTTCTGGTTATCGAAGACAGGCGAGGGGAGGAAAAGGAGTTATGGGAGCCGCCACCAAGGAAGATGATTTCATTGAGCACATGTTCATTGCATCGACGCACGATTATATCTTATTCTTCACAGACACAGGAAGATGTCATTGGCTAAAGGTTCATGAAATTCCGGAAGCCGGAAGAATGGCACGAGGCAAATCGATTGTGAATCTGATTGAAAAACAACAGAACGAAAATATTGCAGCATTTGTTCCGGTTAAAGAATTCGATGATACTCATTATGTTGCAATGGTAACTGAGAAAGGTTTACTAAAGAAAACCGCGTTATCGGAATATGGAAATGTCAGACGCACGGGAATAGCAGCGATAACACTCCAGAGGGGTGATTGCGTTAAAGACGTCAAACTCACAGATGGAAATCAGGACATCATCATTGGAACTTACAACGGAATGGCAATTCGTTTTAATGAACAAGAGGCACGACCGGTAGGCAGAACCTCAATGGGAGTAAGGGCTATAAAAATAAGTAAGAGTGACAAAGTGATAGGAGCCGTTGCCATAAAACGTCAAAGCACAACGATACTTGTAGTTGCGGAAAATGGTTATGGAAAACGAAGCGAACTTGATGAATACAGAGTAAGCCATCGCGGCGGGAAGGGAGTGATTACAATTCGAGTGACGGAGAAGACGGGAAATATGGTCGCCATAAAAGAAGTTCTAGGAAACGACGATATTGTAGTCGTAACAAATCAAGGAGTAGTAATCCGCCAACCCGCAGAAACAATACGCATTGCAGGCAGGAATACACAAGGAGTCCGACTCATCCGTCTTGATGAAGGTGATAAAATTGCCGATACCGCAGTCGTTCCGGCTGAAGGCGAGAAAGAAGAAACCGAAGAAATCGATAAAACAGATGATGAGATAGAGAAAAAAAATATCCTACCGAAAAGCAAATCAGAGAAAAACAGTAAGAAGAAAAAGGGGTAACAAAATAATTATCTAATATAAACGCTTGCCCCTAAGGCAGGCGTTTTATATTTATAGTGATTCCGTGGGTAACAAAAATTTAAACGTACTTCCCTTTCCAAGAGTTGACTCGGCATACATTTTACCGCCGTGCGCCTCGACGATGCTCTTACAAATTGCTAAACCTAAACCTGTCGTTTTTTTCTCTGATGATTTTCCGGTGAGCACCTCTTTGTATTTATCGAAAACCAAAGGAAGCTCTCCACGCGAAATACCAACACCGGTATCTGTAATAGTTACTTCGGCAAATTCATGTGCGCTCCCACCGACGTCTTGCGTTGTGCTGGATACATTTATTTGGATACTTCCACCCTCGGGAGTGTATTTAATAGCATTATCAAGTAAATTTATCATCACCTGCTCAATCTTTTCAGGATCAACGGCAATGGTAGGCACATTATTGTTGACTTTAACACCCATCACGATCTTCTTTGAGTTTGTCTGAGGGATGAAGCGTGCGCAGACTGCCGGAATAAGCTCATCGAAGTTTGTGGGTATTTTATTAATGTCGACCCGACCGGACTCGAAAAGACTTAAATCTATCATGTCGCTGAGAAGAGCATCCATATACTTAATTGTAGAATTGATGCTTTGAAAAATATTTTTTTGCTGATCTGTAATCTGACCGGCTGTTCCTTGTTCTAGAAAATCTATTGCAGATCGTAATGAATGAAGCGGAGCAAGCAAATCATGAAGTAGTTTTGAAGTAAAATCAGCCTGTATTTCAGTAATATGAGCTTCTGCGGTGTGGGCACGCAGAACATTTTTTATACGGTTGATAAGCTCGTCTAAATTCTGCGGCTTGGGAAGGAAATCTTTCGCTCCTAATTTTATTGCTTCCACTGCAAGCTGGACATCTTGGTAGCCCGTAATCATAACGCAATCGGTCGAAGGAGAAACCTCTCGAATAACTTTTAGAACTTCGATCCCATTGATGCCGGGCATTCTAAGATCAAGAAGTGCTAAATCATAAGTATGCTCGCGCGACAATCTTATTGCTTCTTCACCATCCGATGCTTCCGTTACTTTAAAACCCTCGTCTTCAAGCCCACATTTCAATAGCATCCGGAAACCTTCTTCATCATCAACCACAAGTATTCGAGGTACTACCTTCATAAGAATTTCCTTGTTTACTTATTTTGAAACTTATGATATAGAAAATCAATGTGAAAGTCAACATTTAGAAGATTCATTGCATTTCACAAATCGGCTTCGTACATTAAAACACCCTTTTCGCTATAAAAAGGGGATTTTATTAAATTAGTCGACAACCTTAGCCATTATTAATCAAACATTGGATTATTTAGATGAAGCTTACTGAAAAATTTATCCGAACGCTTCCAAAAGTTATTCTACACGATCATCTCGATGGGGGACTTCGTGCCCAAACAGTTATTGACTTAGCAAAAGAAATCAAGTATAAAAAACTTCCCACAACAAATGCCGCCGATCTGAAAAAATGGTTTCAGCGGGGTGCTTTGCGAGGCAGCTTATCGTTATATCTTGAAGGTTTTACCCATACTACGGCAGTGATGCAAACAAGCGAAGCACTTGAACGAGTCGCATATGAAATGATGGAAGATATGTACAACGACGGAGTGGTGTATATCGAAACGCGCTTTGCACCAGTGTTTCATACAAACAAAGGATTGCATTGGGAGGAAATTGTTACGGCGGTTTTAAAAGGATTGGAAAAAGGTCGTCGTGATTTCGGTATTGCATATGGTCTGATTCTTTGTGCAATGCGGAACATGAAACTCTCTCAAGAGATGGCTGAGCTTGCAGTCGACTTCCGCGAGCGTGGTGTCGTTGGTTTCGATCTGGCGGGTGAGGAAGGCGGATTTCCGCCGAAGAAACATGTTGATGCGTTTCATTATATTCAGAGAGAAAATTTTAACATTACGATTCATGCGGGTGAAGGTTTTGGAAAAGAATCAATATGGCAGGCAATTCAATGGTGCGGAGCGCATCGTATCGGCCATGCAACAAGATTGATAGAAGATATAAAAGTATCGGATGACGATCCCACTGAGATAGTCAACATGGGCTACCTCGCTCAGTATGTACTTGATAAGCGTATTCCCTTAGAAATTTGCCTGACCAGCAACGTTGACACGGGGGCGGTGAAGAGTACGAAGGAGCATCCATTCGGCATTTATCATCGGTATAAATTTCGTGTAACGTTGAATACAGACGATCGCCTCATGAGTAATACGACAATGACGAAAGAATTAAAACTCGCACACGATGTATTCAAGCTTTCATTGGACGAGTTGGAAAAGTTGACGATAAATGCAATGAAGAGCGCGTTCATACCATACAAGAAACGCATCGATCTGATTTATAACGTTATCAAACCCGGATTCAATAAAGCGAGAGAGACAAAAGGTATTAAGAAACCGAGAGGAATATACAGATAGGAGATAAAAGATTTCCATCATCTTAGATTTAACTTGACTATGGAAACCTTTAAATATACTTGTCAACATAAGTTATAGTACGATTTGGTTCTACTCATCGTTCGTCTATCGACGGATTCCCCGCCTACCTCAAGCCCAACAATTACTTTACTTGTCTACCTCTGGCGGAGTCCGATTTCCCGCTCATC
>JACQYX010000205.1 GCA_016207985.1 Ignavibacteriales bacterium
AGTTTCCATAATTACTTATACAAAAACAATTTACAGTCATCTGAGCAACACTTTCTGAACATTATACCCGAAATGACAGGAGAGAAACTAAAACACATGTCCCTTTTTGAATTGCCAGATGCTGATGCTTGTTATCAGGATAGCTATTCCTATTAATATTCCAATGTGCGGAAGAATCTCAACCACACCGACACCCCGCCAAAGAACCTGTAATATTCCATCCATCGACCAATAAACAATAGTAAACTTACTTATCGTCTGTATGAAATCGGGCATGAACGAAGTTGGGAACCACGCGCCGCCAATGGAACTCATTGCGAGAATTAGAAACATACCATAACCGTTGGCTTGTCCGGCAGTTCTACTGATTGACGAAAGAAGCATCCCGAATGCTGTGCATGCCGTTGCAGCAGCGATGATGATAAGAACAAGATTAATAAAGTTAGAGAAAATATCAATCCGGTATAGAATGGCGCCAGCACTGAAGAGAATAAGAAGCTGAATGAAACCGAGCGACATATTGTAAAGATACTTGCTCCAGAGTATCTGAACTCTTGAGATGGGTGAAGCGAGAAGTCGCAGTACAACGCCGCTCTTTTTCTCTTCGAATAAAGCTGATGATGTAGCAGTCAGCGTGAACAAAAGAAACATCATCGCCCAGCCGCCCACACTTCGCGTTGCCCAGGGGTTTGCGATGTCTTGCCCGACTAACTGCACCTTATCGAGCTGAAGTATATTTTGGAAGAAACTATTTCTGGCACTATCACTTCCACCAGCCATCGACAAAAGTGAATCAACCGGTGGATTGGTTATCCATTTCGGATCAATCTTGAAATATTTTCCTACAACTGATGCGATTGCATTGTTGAACGCCTTGCCTGAATCCAATCCCAAAAACTTCACAGCTTGATTTTTCATCCCCTGCATAAAGATATCGGGAATTTCAGTCATGATTGTTTTTTGCAGCATACCATCAATCATTTGCATTTCAAGATCGTTCTTAGGATCGTAGTAAAATTTCAGTTTCAATCCGAAAGTTGTATCGGACAAAGCATCAGCCGGAATCACAAGCGCCGCCGATACACTCCCCTTCCTCACAAAATTCTGAATGGAAACGGTATCGAATGGAATGCGCTTGCCGTTTTCATCCTTGTAAGATTTGATAAGCACAAATGTTTTAGAAGAATCGAGAACTCGCTCGATTTTATTTGCAATAGGCGTAGTGCTTTTATTCAGGAATGCAAGATGAAGCTTTGTGGCGGTTCCTCCCTTATTGATATTGCCAAAGACAGCTCCCCAGATAATAATCAATGCAATTGGGATGATGAACGTCATCGTTACAGCACGCCTGTCGCTCCAGAATAATTTATAATCCTTTCGGATGAGCTGAAGAATCGTTTTCAATCTCGCAACCTCCTTCCGGTCAGGTGCAGGAAATATGATTCGAGCGTTGGTTTGTGCAGCTCAACAAACTTGTAGCTGATTGAGTGCTTTTCTAAAGATGAGAAAAACTGTGAAAGCTGGAATCCGGTGTTTGGCTTGAGTTGAAAATGATCGTCTTCGTCAATTATCGAACCGAATTGTTTTAAGATATCGATCTTCGCATCTGTTATTTGATTCTTTGTTATCAGAATAGTTTCATCGTACGGAAGCTTCTCTATCAATTCATCGATTGTTCCTTCTGCGATAATCTTCCCAAAATCGATGATGGCGATACGCTTACACAGGCGTTCCGCTTCCTCCATGTAATGAGTTGTGTAAACGATTGTTTTACCTCTTTCATTCAGCATCAATAGATAATCGAAGATAGCATTGCGCGATTGCGGGTCGATGCCGACTGTCGGCTCATCGCATAGAAGTATCGGCGGGTCGTGAAGCATGCTTGCAATGAGGTTCAATCGTCTTTTCATCCCGCCTGAAAACGTTTTGACTTTATCTTTCCTGCGATCGTCCAGTCGAACTGAGTCCGTTTGGTCCAAGTAAACCGAAGAATTCCTGCTTCTGAATCGTCAGTGAAATGTTATCGAGTGCAGTTACGGTTGGGAATTTTTTCTTGATGTTAGAGATTATAATCCTGCATTAATATACGAAAAGGAATGGGGATGTTTCGGAGATTTTCATCATTCCCAAGTTCTGCTTGGGAATAACACAGAAAAAAGCATGGAAAGTGTTACTCATACTGCTTCCTTTGTTCCCAAAGAATGATTTGGCATCAAGCAGATTCTCCTTTTGAGTTGTCGCTCGGCTCAACCAACAATGCACGTTACAAAGCCTAAACGGAACACACTTTCATTATACTTCTGCAAAACATGGTAGTGCATGTTTAAAGGTTTCCTTCTGCTTAAGCAACTTCGTAGATGAAGGAAACCTTTTTCTGAGTTCTCTGTGGATTGTTCAAAAAAATTATATTTTTGCTTTAAACCAATGTCTAGCATTTTCCATATCACTTATGCCAGCATAGCTCGCATGGGCTGCAGCGTTCGTGAAAAAGGATTTAATGTGAGACCTAATATTTCCAGAGTGACAATTCCTATTAGAGGTTCATCGCCTACTTCCCCCAATATTACAGGTGTATGCCCTTCTCCCTGAGGTAATGATATAAAACATTCGGATATATTTCTTTTAATCATGGTCCCATCAGCAAGTGTGAACATCATTGATCGTGCTGGCGACAACTCAATTGACTTCCATTGATCAGGAGTCAATAGAGAATAGGAGGCACCACTATCGACTAAGAAGCGAACAGAAATTTGTTTACCTTTTGGACCCTTTACAATTGCTTCTATGTAGGTTATACCCATAGTTTCTCCTTTTGAGATATTATATAAATTGGCAAGGTAATTTCCAAATAAATCTAACTCTCAAAGGAATCTTGTTCAGCATATTAGATATCTGATAGTTCAGACATCCGACTTCTTGACTAGAAATCTCTCAGGCAGAAGTCGGATGTCTATAAAAGAAACTCTATTACTTTTTCGGATATTCAGGTACCGGTGGAGTCGTCTTCTCTTGAGTTTTTAGTTCTTCGAGAATTACTTCGATTGCTTTATTCAATTGCTCATCTATTCCAGAATATTCTTTCGCTGGATCATTATCAACTACAATGTCCGGATCGACACCGTGTCCTTCCATTATCCATTTGCCCTCTGTACTGAAGCGAGAGAATTCGGGTTTGTTCATGAAGCCACCATCCAATAAAGGAAGCGTTCCGCGTATTCCAACAACTCCACCCCATGTCCGCTTACCGATGAGTTTACCCAATCCATACTTCTTGAAGCGATACGGGAAGATGTCGCCGTCTGAAGCAGAGAACTCATCAATCAAGCATACCTTCGGTCCCCAGATCATCGCGTCGGGATCGGGTGTCGGGATAGTGTTTCGTGCGATGCTTATCATGGCAATTTCACGTCTTAAACGCTCGATAATCATCGATGACACATTGCCACCACCATTACCACGATCATCGATTATAATCGCCTTTTTACGCAATTGAGGGTAATAGTATTTGACGAACTCGTTAAGTCCGTGGACTCCCCCGACTTTACCATTTGTAGCTTCATCCACCTTCTTGATGTTGTTCCGCACCCAATTGAAGTAGTATAAGTTTCCCTCATCGGCAATTGGAATTACTGTTACTTCTCTGCTGCCTTTTTCCTCCTGTGAAGAGTTCAGCTTTAACTTTACTTGCTTGCCGACTGTATTGAAAAGCGATTCATAAATATCATTCATTGTGCTTGTCGATTTTCCATCCACCGCGATGATGAAATCTCCTTCATTCGCATTCACACCAATCTCTGTTAACGGTGATCGAGTTCCTTTATCCCAATTTTCACCTCTCAATATTTTAACAATCTTGAAGTAACCAGATTTTGAATCCTTCAGAAGTTGGGCACCAAGCAAGCCGGTTTGAATTCGTTTAGGTTTTGGATAATCACCCCCGCCAACATATGTGTGCCCAGCACTTATTTCACCTATCATCTCCCCAATAATATATGTTAAATCTGCACGATGATTGACGAACGGAACGAGCGGTTTGTATTTATCTTTGATTTGCGACCAATCTACACCATGCATATTCGGATCGTAGAAGAAATCCCTCATCTGCCGCCAGCACTCGTTATAGATTTGGTCCCACTCGGTACGTTTATCAAGATTTACTTCCATGCTCGATAAATCAAGTTTATCTTTCAAATCGATTTTCGCTTTTGGAACATCAATGATGTAATATGATCGATCTTTTCCAACCAACATTTTCTTCTGATCCGCAGAAATCTCGTAGCCATCGAGTTCACCAACGTTGGTTTCTTTTAATTCACTCAGATCGTACATTATAAGTTGTGATTTTTCATCTTTACTCCCCTGCCGAATGTAATAAAGATTGCTTCCCACCGATTGTATGTTTCGATATCGGGCAGCTTGAATAGGCAAGCCGACGATTCGGTCTTTCAAGCCATCAACGTCTATCTTAACAATGACAGGTTTTTCTTTTTCATCCTTCTTTTTTTCCTCTGACTTCGATTTCTCTTCTTTTATGGAAACTTCATCGCTCTTCGGATTGAACGGCGATTCGACGTCTTTTGCTAACGTTATAAGGTAAATGCGCGACATATCTTGGTAGGCATGATTCCATTCCGTTGCACTGTAAACAGGGTTGAAATCGCGATCGGATACAAAAAACAAATATTTGCCGTCTGAGCTGAAAGATGGCTGACTTGACGAATACCATTTGTCGGTTACTTCGTATTCCTTTCCATTCGGTTTCACGTACGCAATCCATTTGTTATCGGGTGACCATGAGTAGTCACTAAATTCAAATGCTTTCGATTGAGCAACATCATTAACTACTTTTGATTCTATATCGACGTAATATAAATGCTGAGCCCTATCTGCCCACATGATTTTCTTTGCATCGGGTGACCAAGCAATCTGATACTTGTAGTTACTGCTATTCTTAGTAATTTGTACAGGTGGTCCGCTACCATCTTGCGGCTCGATATAAATTTCATCCTCACCTGTCGCATCGGAAATGTAAGCAATATATTTTCCATCGGGCGACCATTTTGAATTTCGCTCATGTACACCAGAAGTAGCGGTCAGATTTCTTGTAGCTCCGTGTTTTACTGGAATAGTGAAAATATCTCCTCTTGCACCGAATAATGCTCGCTTACCATCTGGAGAAATTTCATAATTCGAAATTTGCTCGCTGACTTTTATAATACCACTTCTTCCACCTATTAAATCTTCTTCAATTTGAATTTTTACCTTCTCTGCTTTTTCTGTGGTCAAATCAAAGCGATAAATATATCCACTATTCTCGAAGACGATAGCATTATCCCCAAGCGATGGAAACTTAATGTCGTATTCAGTAAAAGAGGTGAGCTGTTTTGTTTCTTTTGATGTAACATCGTAAGAGTACAAATTCATTCGCTTGTTAGCATCACGGTCAGAAATAAAAAATATTTTGTTATCTGCCCACATCGGGATAATATCGAGTGCTTCATTGTTAGTGATGTTTTCTGTTTTCTTTGTTTCGAAATCATAAATCCAAATATCATCTGCCATACCGCCGCGGTAGCGTTTCCATGTTCGGAACTCTCTGAAGATTCGATTGTAAGCAAACTTCTTGTCGTCAGGTGAGTAAGAACAAAAGCCACCTCTTGGAAGAGGAAGTTGTTCAGATAATCCACCATCGATTGAGGCAAGATAAAGCTGTCCTTTGAAATCATTGAACTCTCTCATACGTGAGCGAAACACGATGTGTTTGTTATCGTGCATCCATCCCATTACAAGATTGTTCGGTCCCATCCGATCAGAAACATCATCACGACCTAATGTCGCTGTGTATGTTAATCGTTTTGGAACACCTCCAGTCGATGGAATTAGAAAAACTTCCGTGTTGCCATCATATTGACCTGTGAAAGCGATCCACTTTCCATCGTGTGAGAAGCGTGGTAACATCTCGAAGCCGACATCGTTTGTTAGCTTGCGAGCAACTCCACCGCTCGAAGAGACAGTATAAAGATCACCTGAATAAGTGAAGACGATTTGTTTACCATGAATAGCTGG
>JACQYX010000206.1 GCA_016207985.1 Ignavibacteriales bacterium
AAATCATATAAGCCACATAATGAGTAACAGAATCGTACAATTGTGACTCCAAATTTTTCACCGCTGGTGTAAGAAAGAAAGTGGGTAAAAGAGAATCAATATTTTCAGGCGATCCATAGCGATCGTCGAACTGATCTTGTAGCATAACCGGAGTACGTAACATTTGAGGATCCGTTATCCGGTATGCCTTGTAGTGATCCAGATTCGTGGGTGGACCGTGTCCCTGCTTTTGAGTCGGAACCAATAAATACTCCACTTTACTTATGGAAACCGCGGTGGACTCAAATTGGTTCTTAAAAGCAAGGTTAATTGATGTATCTCTACCTACCGCTCTATACCAAGTCAAGTGATCATCAGGATCATTGATCGGAAAAGGCTGACTTTCGTGAACCTTCAATGTTGGATTAGATAGAAGTTCAATCCCAACCAACGTAAGCGAATCTTCCATGAACTGATCCTGAACAAGGACTCGTGCATCATAAGTTTGTGGCTCAATCATCCATGTTTTATAGTGATTCTGGACCTCTTGAGCAAACATCAGTTGTGGCATCATGATTGAACCTATCACAACCACCCACAAAGAGATGCATATGAAATCTCTCCGGATATTGTAGAGAGTACTAATAAAGTTTAAAATGTTTTTCATATAACCTCCATTGGTTATAAAGTGATTATTATTTGTTAATTAAAATTATCATAAACAGAATATGATGTATAAATTTTATATTGCCTTTTTTTTATTTATAGAGACTTCTGAATTATTCTTTTCTGTCATGTTGATCCTGCTCGACCTGTTCCGATCCTTTTATCGGAAAGAGCGGGAGAAACATCTCAATTCCGAAGGATTTAAGACCCTTCTCCCGCTTGAAAAGCGGGATCAGGGTGACAAATGGAGGGATTTTTCAGAAGTTTCTTATAGTTAGTCACTAATAGTTTTTTAGTATTGATATATTTATCTGAAATAATTTGATACATATAAACTCCGTTAGGATAATTGTTCGCATCCCACTCTACCGACTTATAGCTAGCGGTTTGCATTCTATCTGCGAGCGTCGACACTTCCTGAGCAAGCACATTGAACACTTTTAAATTAATCCAACTGTCAATTGGCAGCTGATATCGTAAAAATGTTGATGAATTAAAATGATAGGAATAATTTTACCCAGTATTTTTTGAATCATTGTTTTAACTCCTTTCAATGGTCATATGACTTTATATTGATTATTTTCTGAAAAATAAGATCGCTTTGGATCTTATTTGCAGCAAGTTTGAAGAATAAACAACGATACTCAACAAGAGTTTATTAATAACAACGATAGGTTGAAACGATAGGCAGCTTGGATTACCCAAAAAAGCATAAAATACAAAGATTGGAGCGCTCCCTAACACTCACCATCCTTGCTCCGCGTCTTACAAAAAATTATAAACCTTTACTTTTTATGGCAAGCCACCTTTTATACATTCCTATTTTAAGAAATGCATAACCAGCGGTATTATAATCTATTATAATGGAAAAGTCAAGATAATTTTCAAAAATTACGTAAGATAAACAATGATCGTCACCCTCGATTGAGAGATCGGCTCTATCTTATTATCCTACAATGCGATATAAGGATTGAATTCGTGCACCATGAATTATATCGATAGAGATATTCTTGAATTATAGAAGCGATCGCAATTTTCTCCATGTCGTTTTCATATCTTCCGAAATTAACTTAGTATCAGAAAGAACAGGCATAAAATTGGTATCTCCGCTCCATCGAGGAACTATATGGAAATGTATATGTCGATCAATCCCTGCTCCGGCTGAACGACCCAAGTTCGAACCGATATTGAATCCGTCCGGGTTCGATGCAGCTTGAAGAGTACTTATCATTTTTTTTATCATTGACATGATCTCTAACGATTCATCGTCAGTTAACTCATTGAAAGTAGAAATATGACGATACGGCACGATCATAAGATGTCCACTGTTATACGGATATAGATTCATAACCACAAAATTATTTTTACCGCGTGTAATGATAAAACGACGCTCATCATCTTCATCATGATAAGCTTCACAAAAAATACAATTATCCTTTTCATCTTTCTTTTTTGAAAAGTATTCGATGTACTGTGAACGCCAAGGTGAAAACAATTTTTTCATTTTCGTTATCTCCTATCCTAAAAACAAACGAAGCAATCCGTCATACCCAGATTGCTCCGTTTAATTCATGTTGAATGGTATTTCCTTCGTTAAGCTTCTTCTTCAACCTTTTGCTTTTCATGTTCGGCGATTATCTTATCTGCCACCTCTCTTGGCATTTCCTCATAATGATCGAACTTCTGTTTATGAATACCTCTACCCTGGGTCATAGAGCGAAGTGTGGTTGAATACCTGTGAAGTTCTTTCAAGGGAACAAGCGCCTTGATCACCTGATGTGAGCCGTCTGTGTCCATACCAAGAATTTTTCCCCGCCGACTCGATATATCACCCATAACATCACCCATGTAATCTTCAGGAACTGTAACTTCTATTTCATAGATCGGCTCGAGGAGGATCGGCTTGGCTTCTTTAAATCCTTTTTTGAAACACATCCGACCAGCAATCTTGAATGAATGTTCATCGGAATCAACATCATGATACGATCCATCGAACAACGTTACTTTAACATCGACAAC
>JACQYX010000207.1 GCA_016207985.1 Ignavibacteriales bacterium
CTTATTATCAAAAATTAGGATATGAAAAAGGCCTTTGTCCTGTGGCGGAAAAATATTATGAGCGCATTATTTCTTTGCCGCTTTTTCCGGATTTGAGCCAAGTGCAACAGGATTTTGTAGTTGAAAAAGTTAGAGAAATTTTAGAGAAAGTTGTTTAATTATATGAAAGAAAAAATTATCGCGTTCCTCACCGACACGGTGAAGGAAATGAAGAAGGTAACCTGGCCCAGCAAAGAAGAATTACGTGAATCGACAATGATCGTTCTTGCTGTATGTGGTATCATCGCAGCTTTCGTATTCGGTGTTGATTATATAGTAAGCAATTTGCTTAAGGCAATTCTCTAAGTGGTGATATCTTGAAAGAAAAATCGACACAAAAACGCTGGTATGCTGTCCGAACGTACTCGGGTCATGAAAATAAGGTGAAGTCTCATCTCGAGACTGAAGCGAAGCTCGCTGGTCTCGATGAGCGCATCTCAACTGTTCTCGTTCCATCTGAGAAGATATTTGAGATCAAAGAAGGAAAGAAAAAAAGCAAGACAAAAACTTTTTTCCCCGGGTATATACTTGTTGAAGCGATTCTAGACAAAACAACCAAATATTTAATCCTTACGACTCCATCCGTAATCAGCTTTGTCGGACCAAAGGGCGAACCAGCTCCGTTACAAGCGGAAGAAGTTAAGAGACTCATTGGGCGGATGGAAGAACGCAAAGATGTGGAAGTGATGGCGATTCCCTTCCATCTTGGTGAGCCCGTAAAAGTGATCGATGGACCGTTTAACAATTTCACTGGTATCGTTCAGGATGTGAACGAGGAAAAAATGAAATTGAAAGTGATGGTAAGTATCTTCGGTCGGAAAACACCCGTTGAGTTAGATTTTAATCAAGTCGAAATAGAAAAATAATTTTTACTCAAATTGGATTTTATATATGAAAAAAATTGTTGGATATATTAAGTTGCAAATCCCGGCAGGACAAGCAACACCTGCGCCACCTATAGGCCCTGCATTAGGTCAAAAGGGCGTAAACATCATGGAGTTTTGCAAACAGTTCAATTCGCGAACTCAGGATAAACAAGGATTGATTATTCCTGTCGTTATCACTGTATTCTCGGATAAGTCATTCACATTTATAACGAAGACTCCGCCCGCTTCGGTATTATTAGCCAAAGCCGCAAAATTAGAAAAGGGTTCCGGTGAACCGAACAGAACCAAAATCGTAAAGGTGACTCGAAAACAAGTGCAGGAAATTGCCGAGATGAAAATGCCCGATTTGAATGCAAATGATATCGATGCAGCAATGAAGATGATAGCTGGAACTGCTCGAAGTATGGGTATAACGGTTGAAGATTAAATCTAATTAGTGGAAGTCCCATTAAGTAAAATTCGAAAGAGGGACGTTCGAACCACAATCATCATAAAGGATAAATAGATGAAGCGTAGTAAGAGATATAACACGACGATTGAAAAAATAGATCAAAAAAGAAATTATTCTATAGATGAGGCTGTTGATAAAGTAAAAGAAATGGCTTCTGCAAAATTCGTGGAGTCGGTCGATATTGCAGTACGGTTGGGTGTTGATCCCAAAAAAGCCGATCAAGCTGTTAGAGGCACCGTAGCGCTTCCGTATGGAATCGGAAAAGCGGTTCGTGTATTAGTTATCGCGAAACCTCCAAAGGATGAAGAAGCAAAAGCCGCAGGCGCAGAATATGCTGGGCATCAAGATTATATCCAGAAGATTCAGCAAGGCTGGGCTGATGTTGACGTCATCATCGCTACACCCGATGTGATGGGAGATGTCGGAAAACTTGGTAAAGTTCTCGGACCGAGAGGTTTAATGCCTAATCCGAAGAGTGGAACCGTAACGATGGATGTAGGGAAAGCTGTCAAAGAGGTGAAAGCCGGGAAAATCGAATTCCGTGTCGATAAAGCCGGCATCCTCCATGCGATTGTTGGTAAAGTGAATTTTGAGAAAGAAAAATTGACTGAAAATATTAAAGCATTCTTAAATACCGTCATCAAAATAAAACCAGCGACTTCAAAAGGGCAATATGTTAAAAGCATTACAATATCAAGTACGATGGGTCCTGGTATACATATAGACAAGAATGTAATTTCAGCGAATTGAATGTGAAAGTTACGCACTCAGTAATACAAATAAATACTTGTTTCCTGTCCAGCTATTAGTTGGAGCTTCTCAGGAAACTATAATTAATTAACGAGGTAATTATGAAACGTTCTGAAAAAGAACAGATTACGATATCGCCAAGCTTCCGTCTCGTGCTGAGATCATCTCAAGTATTCTTGGCAGCATTCAGGCACCTATAGCGGGTGTAATCGGAGCTGTTGGTGGAGTAGTCAGGGATCTCGTCAACGTCATTGATGCAATAGAAAAAAAGAAAGCAGCGTAAGGTTTAAAAAATATTTTAGAAAAAGGAGATACAAAAATGTCAGTAGTTCAAGAAATAGTCGAAAAAATTGAAAAGTTAACTCTTCTCGAAGCTTCAGAATTAAAAAAAGCACTCGAAGAGAAGTTTGGAGTAACAGCAGCCGCACCGGTTATGTTCGGTGGTGCGATGCCCGCAGGTGCCGGTGCTGCACCCGCAGCCGCAGAAGCACAAACTGAGTTTACAGTTGTGTTAAAAGCTGCAGGCGCTCAGAAAATTAACGTCATTAAAGTGGTTCGTGCGGCAACAGGTCTTGGTTTAAAGGAAGCAAAAGATTTAGTCGACGGCGCACCCAAGAACGTTAAAGAGAATGTCAGCAAGGACGAAGCTGAAAAATTGAAGAAAGAGCTCGAAGAAGCTGGTGCGACCGTCGAGTTGAAATAGTCCAATTTCACTTTAACCAAATTTCATAATTTGTCTGAAAATCTGATAAGTAAAATACTGATAACCAATTTTAAATTGGTTATCGGTTTGCTATTTTTTAATAATGCGATTTGTTGAATATAGTTTAGTATTTATACATTCGAGGTGATACACGTGAAAAATCAAAACATTCATGCAAACGAGCGAATCTCGTTTTCGAAGATACCCCAGATCGTCGAGTTTCCCGATCTTCTCAACGTTCAATTAGAATCATGGGAAAGTTTTCTTCAAGCAACCGTTCCACCGGAAAAAAGACACACCAAGGGATTACAACAAATATTCCTTTTGAGTTTTCCGATCACTGATGCTAGGGAAAATTATATACTTGAATACGTTGAGTACTACGTTGAAAAACCAAAATATTCCGTCATCGAATGCCAGGAACGTGGACTGACTTATGCAGTGCCATTAAAAGCAAAGTTACGTTTATCCACTAAAAGCGAAGATGGCAAGAGCTATATCGATACAATCGAGCAGGAAGTTTACCTAGGTAATTTACCGATGATGACGCATCGCGGAACATTTATTATCAATGGTGCAGAGCGTGTAGTAGTTAGTCAGCTTCACCGGTCTCCCGGCGTATTTTTTGATGAATCGGTTCATCCGAATGGTATGTCTATTTTTTCTGCCAGGATTATACCATTTCGAGGTTCGTGGGTTGAATTTACAACCGATATCAGCAACGTGATGTATGTTTACATCGATCGTAAAAAGAAGTTTCCCGTTACTACTCTTTTACGAGCGCTCGGTTATTCATCAGACGATGAAATACTTCAACTGTTCAATCTGGTTGAGGAGACCGATCCTCACAAAGTCAATCTCAAAGACTATATCGGACGCATCGTATGTAGTGATGTAGTCGATAAAAAAACGGGTGAAATATTCATCAACAAGGATTCAATCTTCAGCGAAGATTTGATGAAGAAGGTTAAAAAATCTGAGATAAAGAAGATTAAGTTTTTAAGATACGAAGGAATTGGTGAAAGCTCGGTCATAGCGAACACGATTCAAAAAGATACCGCTCGAACCGATGAAGAAGCACTTAATACTATCTATCAGCAGCTGCGTTCGGGTGAAGCCCCCGATCTCGACACAGCAAAGAATTTATTCGAGCGTTTATTCTTTAATGAGAAACGATACGATCTTGGTAATGTTGGACGCTATCGGATGAATGCAAAACTTGGATTGGATATTCCCGTAACGACAACAACATTGACGAAGCAGGACATCATCTCAATTATCAACTATCTCATTGATTTACAGCAAGGGAGGAGAACTTTCGACGATATCGACCATTTAGGTAATCGCCGCGTACGAACAGTGGGAGAACAAATCGGACAGCAGTTTAATATTGGATTAGCCCGGATGGCAAGAACCATACGTGAACGTTTGAGTCTCCGTGATCAGGAAAAATTGACACCACAGGATTTAGTGAATGCACGAACAATCACAAGTGTTATTAGTGCATTCTTCGGAACTAATCAATTGTCACAATTCATGGATCAAACAAATCCACTGGCAGAAATTACACACAAGCGACGAATGTCGGCACTTGGTCCGGGTGGATTGACAAGAGAACGCGCGGGATTCGAGGTTCGTGACGTTCACTATACACACTATGGGAGGTTATGTCCGATTGAGACTCCGGAAGGTCCGAACATCGGTCTCATATCATCGATGTGCATTCATGCGCGTATCAATGAATTTGGATTTATCGAAACACCGTACAGGAAAGTTAAAAACGGACGTGCCACAGATGATATCGAATTTATGACTGCGGAAAAAGAAGACGTTCACACGATTGCACAGACGAATACAGAAATCGATGAGAAAGGTAAATTCCTGACCGAACGCTTAAAAGCAAGATTTCAGAGCGATTATCCTATACTGAAACCGGAAGAAATTCAATATCTGGATGTGGCTCCGAGCCAGATAGTGAGTGCAGCAGCGGCGTTGATTCCGTTCCTTGAACATGACGATGCAAACCGTGCATTAATGGGTTCAAACATGCAGCGGCAGGCAGTACCTCTCCTCAGGCCGGAGACGCCGATAGTTGGAACCGGATTGGAAGCCAAGGTTGCTCACGATGCTCGAACTATGATTGTGGCTGAAAGGAACGGTGTTGTTGAATACATAGATGCGATGAGGATCATTGTTAATTATGATATTGATGAAACGAGTACGGAAGCAATAACCAGCTTTGAAGAGAAAAAGCGCATTGAATACAAACTCGTTAAATTCTTCCGGACAAATCAAGATACGTCAATAAATCAGCGGGCGGTTGTAAAGCCGGGTCAGCGGATTAAAAAAGGCGATATTCTTGCCGATGGTTGTGCAACTGATCGCGGTGAACTTGCGCTTGGGAGGAATATTCTCGTTTCTTTCATGCCGTGGCGAGGTTACAATTTTGAAGACGCGATCGTTGTAAACGAACGCCTTGTTGCTGAAGATATATTTACATCGTTGCACATCGAGGAGTTCGAGTTGCAAGTAAGGGATACAAAGCGAGGTGAAGAAGAATTAACACGCGAAATTCCGAATGTAAGTGAAGATGCTGTCAAAGACTTAGATGAGAATGGAGTTATCCGCGTCGGTGCGGAAGTTGTAGAAGGTGATATTTTAATCGGTAAAATAACTCCAAAAGGTGAAACAGAATCGACACCGGAAGAGAAACTCTTAAAAGCGATCTTTGGTGAAAAAGCCGGCGATGTAAAAGATGCTTCTTTAAAGGCACCTCCGGGGATGAAAGGAATCGTTATCGTGACAAAGCTGTTTAGCCGGAAGCGTAAAG
>JACQYX010000208.1 GCA_016207985.1 Ignavibacteriales bacterium
TTAAGATTCTTGTTAAGTTGATACATCGGCTGCAGTTACTATGGGATAGCTCACTTCTATTTCACCAAGGTGAATCTTTTTTAGTAAATCAGCGTGGATTTTCTTTTTCTCATTTGATAATCGATCGATGAAGAGGATACCGTCGAGATGGTCTATTTCGTGAAGAATAACTCGTCCCAAGACACCGTCCACTTCAAGCTCCGTATCCTTGAAATTTGTGTTTTTATAACGGACTTTAATCGTTTCCGCTCGTTCGATTTCATCACGTACTTCAGGAATGCTTAAACATCCTTCTTCCATGATCCATTTATCTTTTTGTTCTATGACCTCCGGATTTATCAGAGCGAGCGGTTTTACATTTTCCATTCCTTCAACTTCCGAAATGTCGATCACAATGATCCGCTGTAGTACACCAACTTGATTTGCCGCCAGACCGATGCCATTTGCCTTCCGCATTGTTTCAAACATATCCATAATCACCTGGATAACATCATCCGTCAACTGCTTAACGGGCTGGGCTTTCTTCCGGAGAACTGGAGAACCATCAGTATAAATTGGTAACACTGCCATAAAATACATTAGAAAAAATTATCATTATCAATATATATAAGAGTGAAAAGAAAAACAAAATAGTTTTCATTCAACTATCCGACGAGCACCGAGATATCGACGCTTATAATATTTTCCGCTAAGCATCGATATCGTAACACCACTCGAAAGACTTGCATGTGCGAAGAGGCCATCCCCAACGTAGATACCGACATGTGAAGGTGATTTTTTCTTAGTCTTGAAGAAAATTAAATCACCAAACTTCAGACTATCACGGCTGATCGATTTCCCGACTGCATACTGCTCACGAGTTGAACGAGGAAGAATTATTCCCATGACGTCACGAAATATTTTTAATATAAATCCCGAGCAATCGAAACCGGAATCATCATCGCCACTTCGTTTATACGGCTTTCCCATCAAGAGCATTATATCGTTCAGAACCTTATGCTTGTCGATGTTCGAGTTATCTTCCCGAATAGATAAACTACCATTAGTTGGTAAAGTGGGATTTATAACTTCCGATTCAGGAATAACTTCCTCTTCTTCATAAATATCTTCAAGACCGGTTTCTTGCTGTGCCGAGGAGTCAGGTTGTTGATTGACCTCATTGATTGAGACTTGTGAGAAGGTTGAGCAACCAATTATATTCAAGAATATGAAACACAACAGGTAAATAAACTGCCATGTTCTAAGATAATCTGGGAAGTAAATTACATTAAACGAGCGAGCCACCCTCGTTAAGCAGTGGCTCGGATGTTTATCCAAGATATGCTCGTAATTGTTTACTGCGGGAGGCATGTCGCAATCGACGTATCGCTTTTTCTTTTATTTGACGAACACGCTCACGTGTCAATTGAAATTTTTCACCAATCTCCTCAAGTGTGAGAGAATGCTCTCTCCCCAGACCGAAGTATAAGCGTATGACTTCAGCTTCACGTTCGGTGAGTGTACTGAGTGCACGTTCAACTTCTTTACTGAGCGACTCTTTGATTAAAGTATGATCGGGCATCGGTGTGCGCTCATCCTGGATAACATCGAGAAGCCGATTATCTTCGCCCTGAACAAAAGGCGCATCCATAGATAGATGACGACCAGATATCTTCAGAGTATCTGCCACTTCGAATAGCGACATATCTAACTCTTCAGCCAATTCACTTGCGCTCGGCTCTCGCTCAAACTCTTGTTCGAGTGTGCTGAAGGCTTTTCCGATCTTATTCAAAGCTCCAACACGATTGAGAGGTAATCGGACGATGCGGGATTGTTCTGCCAACGCCTGCAGAATCGACTGACGAATCCACCATACAGCATAGGAAATGAATTTGAATCCACGTGTCTCATCAAACCGTTTCGCAGCCTTGATAAGACCAAGATTCCCTTCATTGATAAGATCACCAAGCGAAAGTCCCTGATTTTGATATTGTTTTGCCACACTAACGACGAACCGAAGATTTGCCTTTGTAAGCTTTTCTAAAGCTTTCTGATCTCCTTTCTTAATTCGTCGGGCAAGCTCAATCTCTTCTTCAGGATCAAGCAGCTCGACCCGTCCAATTTCCTGAAGATATTTATCCAGCGATTGACTTTCACGCGTTGTGAATTGTTTATTTACTTTCGTCATACACCATCCTTATTACGAATACTTCATTCATATATCAACGATATCTCTTCTCAACATCTATCCTATCAACTATTCCCACGATACTTGCATCAACCGGTGCCATCTCAACAGGAAGCGGTATAGTTGCTTCACGTGCAGTTATATAAAATACCGTCTCACCAGGTCCCGCACCTATCGTATCGACGGCGACCATCGGATCACCGATAGATTCTCTTTTTGCGTTAATGGGTTGGATGAACTGCAGCTTAAAGCGATGCAAATTCTCATCTTTTCTTGTTGCCCAAATAGTTCCGATTACCTTTGCAAAAAACATTACTATCAGTGAATAGATAAAATTAAATTATTCCGTAATATCCAATTTATCTACGACCGCCATTATCACCGCATCAACCGGCTTATTCTTTGTATGTGTTGTCTGACGTGCAGAGCTTCCACTGCATACAAGAACAACGTCGCCAACACCTGCTTGGACAGTATCGACAGCTACCACGAAAGTTTCTTTAAGTTTATATTCCAGATCTATATGTTTGACAAGCTGGAACTTCATACCTATCAATTCTTCATCCTTTCGGGTTGCCCAAACTGTTCCTATAACTTTTCCTAAAAACATTTCAATCCCCTGTTTTTGTGTACGAGAGTAATGGATTGATGTTGCTTAAACATAATTTCCCTGTTTTTCGTTTTTCAGGGAATGAAGACCTCCGGTTGATTTCTGACTTCACAGATCGATTCTCGTGAAAATCCGATTTAAAAAAATCAATCGTAAATTTCTTTTTCGTTACATTTGCAAACTTGCACGCGGCGATGACTAAACCGGATGCTTCCATGCTTCGAAGGTTCGGAGCTGACGTATAGAACGGGTTGCTTAATAGTACCACACTTCTGACATTTCTTGCCGTGCTGCATTGCTGCTTTTGCTACTTTATCTGCAAATGTTTGTTGTTTTGCCATATATTGTTCTTTCTTTTGTTACATCTATTCAATTTTAAAAAACTCTGACTACATTTCCACCGGCTTGAGAAGCTGTGTTCAAGACGGCGATTGTATTACCAATCAATTCTTCTTTTTTCATTCCTTCTAACACCCCGGAGACACCTATACTGATCGTTATCGAAAAACTCTTTCCGTCGAGATTGATGATTAAGGCGGCAATGGTTTTTCGAATTTTTTCTGCCCATAAATACGCTTCGTTCGATGCTGTACCAATAAGTAAAACACCAAAGCGGTCAGTATCATATCTGCCTACAAGATCATATTGTCTTACACTCGAACGTATCGCTTTTGCCAATGTCAGCATCACACGCTCGAAACCATCAATACCATATCGTTGAGTAATCTCATCCGCCTTATCGACTGTAATAAACAATAATGATAATTCGTTTCCTGCATCATCAGCTCGGTGCAATTCTTCCTCCATCCGCTGCAAAAGAAATTTTTTCGAGTACATCCCGGTAACATCATCGATGATTACATATTCATGGATAATTTCTTTCATATAGAATATTTCAAGGGCTGATGCTGCATTCTCGGCTAACCGATAAAGCATCTCGATATCCCGGCGTGAGAAATTAAATCGCTCACGGCTCTCTACGTTAATTGCTCCATAACATTTATTAAGCGACGTGATGGGAACTGAAGCAAAAGAACCTTTCTTCTCAACCTTTTCCTCCGTATAATACCGAGGATAGTGTGAAGATTCAAGGTCATCGACTAAAGTGTGAATATTATTTTTAATTGTATGCCCAACAACACTTTCCGGAAAATCGATCGCCTGTTCCGTAACAATGTAACCTTCATGTGCCCGGTTAGTTACCTTTTTCGCTACCCATGCATGTTTTGCTTCATCATAGAGAATGATCGTAAGAAAATTCCAATTGATCATTCTCGAAGCCTCTTCTGCAAGCGCTTGCACTATAATATTCAACGAAAAGTTGTTACGAATTCGTTCCTGTAAGTGTCGGATCGAGCTCATCAATTCAGCATCGACAAGCAAATCGTACTTATCATTATAACTCTTGATGAGAATTGAGATCAATTTAGTAAATCTTCCTAAAAGCGCAAGCGTTTCTGTGCCGAACTCATCTTCAGCTTTACTATCCACCACAAGAACAGCAATAGGCAGTTGTAGTGCTTCTTCTATAGAACCACGTGAGAAAAAAACAGGTACGCCTACGAAAGATTTCACCGATAAAGGTGAGGAATAATAACAAAATAGTTCTGACTCAGATAATTGATTAATTTCCGAGACGAACTCCGGCTTACCGGTTTGGGCAACCTTGCTTACCAAATCATGACCGATCGGAAAACGACGTGAAGAAAAGAAATTAACGCTATCCGAAACGTGTGCCTCCATTATCATTTGGTTCTTTTCTCGATTTGCCCAGAAAAATGCTACAGTATGAGCGAATAATACTTCTTTGATTACACCCAGCACCTTATTCAATAAAAAATCGAATTCTGTTCGTGGTTCTGTTTCAGTTTTGTATATTTCAGAATCGACATCAAAAAAATCGGATTTATTAAACTCACGAACCTTTGGTTCTTCTACTCGTGTTGTCGAGGTGAATGAATAATCTCTGTTTTCGGCTGATTGGTTTGAGTCCGCATGAGACAATCGTTCCGGTATAGAAATTTCTCCCGCTTCCTTTTCTTCCGTTGAAAATCCTTCATTTCTATGAGGCTGGAAATCATCGAAGATAAGTCTTTTCATTCTATCGCTTTCAGAATGTGGTCGAAATGGCGAATTAGTTCCTCCACCCTTTGTTGAAATTTGTAGCTCTTTTGCTCGTAGAGAGAAAAAAATCAGGGCAGCTGAAATCACGACGAAGATTAAACAAATCAACCGAATTACAAAAATGTCGACAAGTATCCCGATTAATAA
>JACQYX010000209.1 GCA_016207985.1 Ignavibacteriales bacterium
GCTCGCTGATTGTAATCTCGGTCAATTCTGCACCGAGTGATTCGAGAAGATTCTTCATTAAATCATGTGTCAATGGTCGCGGCGGCTTGATCCCTTCAATTTCCAGAGCAATCGATTGTGCCTCGAAAGCACCGATGATAATCGGAAGCCGGCGATTGCCGTTTAACTCTTTTAAAATTAACGCATAGGCGCCACCGCTTTGCGGGCTTGTTTGTAAACCTAAAATATCGACCTGAATTTTATCCACAAATAAATAATCCTTTACTTTCCGAGCACCTTTTTCAATTCTTCAGTTAGGGGAGGAAGAACCTCGAATAAATCGGCAACAATTCCGTAATCTGCAATCTGGAAAATTGGTGCATCTTTATCTTTGTTAACTGCTACAATATACTTAGAAGATGACATTCCTGCAATATGTTGGATTGCGCCCGAGATACCACAAGCGATGTACAATGTTGGGGAAACAGTTTTCCCAGTCTGTCCGACCTGCTCGTCGTGCGGACGCCAGCCGGCGTCAACAACTGCACGCGAAACACCGACGGCACCACCTAAAACATCAGCAAGTTTTTCGATAAGGTGAAAATGTTCCGGACCTTTTACTCCGCGACCGCCTGAGACGATTATGTTCGCTTCTGTTACATCGGGTCTCCCCTCAGTAACTTTTACTCCGGTTGCTTTTGCTGCAAAGTCCGCATCCGACAACTGGGTTGAGTATTTTTCGATTGACACAGTACTACCGTCCCTTGCTGTTGCAGTAAATACATTCGGGCGGAGAGTAAATATTTTAACAGGCGAAGTCACTTTAACGTCCATCATAATTTTTCCAGCATACACCGGGCGTGTCGCAAAAATTTCGCTGCCATCCACTCGGATTGCGATACAATCGGCAGCAAGTCCGGCAGAAAGTTTTGCGGCGACACGCGGAGCAAGGTCTTTTCCCATCTGACTTGCAGGGAAGAATAAAATAGATGCTTGTTCTTTCTGGGCAACCTCTGCCACAATCTTAGAGTATGCTGTAGTCGAATAATGATGCAGACGCGTATCTTGTGCCGCAACGACGCGTGTTGCACCGAATGCACCAAGCTCGGACATTATCTCCTCGATGTTGTTCCCGATTACCAGTGTTACCAGATCAGCCCCAAGTTTTTCAGTAAGCCCTTTTGCGGTTTGGGTCACCTCGAATGCCGATTTCTTGAATTTTCCTTCACGTTGTTCTGCAAATGCAAGTATTTTCATAATCAATTCAAAAGTAAAAATGCAAAGTTAAAAAATTTATTTTCACAAATCTCATATTCTATATTACACCCGCACGAGACGGGCAAGTTTCAAACATCTGACATTGAACATCTCAGATGACTTTCGCCTCTTCGTGCAGCAATCGTACTAATTCCGGCACGGCGCCCGCATCAGCTCCTACAATTTTTCCGGCTTGCGAGACGGACGGCAATCCCAATATTTCCGCAACCAGTCCGGGTAACTGTTCACCGTAGTAATCGATAGATTGTTTACCAAACATAATGAAATCGGGAGTGAGCTTTTTCAATTCCTCTGCCAATGCTTTTGCAACGGAGAGAGAATCACGCGGCGATTCGTCCTTTAGAAATATTGCTTTATCAATCCCCATCGCAAGAGCTTTGCGAAGCGATTCCTTATGAGTATCCCCGCCGAGGGTTAAGGCAATCGTCTCGCCTCCGTTTTTTTCTTTAAGCTGGAGGGCAGCTTCAATGGCATATTCATCATATGGATTCAAAATAAAACTGACACCTGCTTTATCGATGGATTTTCCATCGGCTCCAACTTTAATTTTGGCTTCAGTGTCGGGTACGTGATTTATACAGGCAACGATTTTCATAATTTATTCTAATGAATTAAAGATTAAAGAGCTTAACTTCAAGAAGTGTTTTAATTCACCATGAATATAATTACAATCCATATAAAAGGCAAGAATTTCGATTGCAATTAAAGATTGATTTCACTACATTTTTTAAAAATCATTTTATCGTACCGTATTTTTCTAAGCGAGAACTATTATGACCAGTCCGAAGCAGTTAATGACGTTAGAGCGATTTATTCATGAGCAGGGACATCTACACCCCGGTGCCACAGGTGAGTTTTCCGCATTGCTTCACGATCTTTCAGTCGCAGCAAAACTTGTATGGAGAGAAGTGAGTAAGGCGGGACTTGTAAACATCCTCGGAGTTACCGACCGTAAGAATGTAAGCGGGGATGTTGTAAAAAAATTAGACGAGTTTGCTGATGAGACATTTTATCGAGCGATGGATTACAGCGGGCACCTCTGTGTGATGGCATCGGAAGAAAACGAAGATATTCTTCACCTGCCCGAAGAATATCGCTCGGGTGATTATGTGTTGTTATACGATCCGCTGGATGGCTCATCGAATATAGACGCGAATATCACCATCGGCTCGATCTTCAGTATTTACAGGAGAATTTCATCGGGCGGCAAAGGGAAAATAGAAGATTGTTTACAGCCCGGCATTAAACAGGTTGCAGCCGGTTATATTATGTATGGATCGAGCACCGTGTTTGTGTACTCAACCGGAAACGGGGTTCACGGTTTCACGCTGGATCCGAGTGTCGGTGAGTTTCTTCTCTCGAATGAGAATATTAGAATTCCAAAAAGGGGAAAAATCTACAGCATGAATGAAGGAAACTTCGGTAACTGGGATGAAAATGTGCAGCGGTATGTCAGATATTTAAAAGAGAAAGACACAGCAACAGGTCGTCCGTATTCGCTCCGTTATATTGGAACGATGGTCGCAGATGCGCACCGTACTCTGATGTATGGTGGTATTTTTGCCTACCCG
>JACQYX010000210.1 GCA_016207985.1 Ignavibacteriales bacterium
AACTATTTAAGTGATCTCCTCGGTATCAAAGTTGATTTGGTTGAAAAAACTGCATTAAAACCGAGGATAGGAGCACAAATATTAAATGAGGTTATATACGCATGAACCGGGAGCTTGTAGATTACATTCAAGATGTTATCGATGCAACCGAGAGCGGAATGAAATTTGTCTACGGTATGGAATATGATGATTTCATTCAAGATGATAAAACAATATTTGCCGTGATACGAGCAATAGAAGTGATTGGTGAAGCAGCCAAAAACATTTCTAATGATGTAAGGAAAAGGTATCCCGAAATACCATGGAGAAATATAGTCGGAATGAGAGATAAGCTCATCCATGCTTATTTTGGGGTCGATATTAAAAGGGTATGGAAGACTATAAAAGAGGAAATCCCACCATTAAAACCGATATTTGAGCAAATGTTGAGAGACCTGGAAAATTGATGTTGATACTAATAAGGGATATTATCCGGTAATCGCTCGAGTGAGCACGCACAAAACGATCATTACATCCATTCCAACGCAGGCAGGAATCTCTATCTATGTCGCCACGGTCTCCTAGTAACATTGACTTTCACTACGACAAGCTTTATATTCTTGCTACAGGGTAATCGGAGTTAATGATATGAAGCGGTTTTGGTGAATAAGTTTTCGATTTGGTGCTATTCTACGTTATATTGATACCTGAAAACGTGGGAATCCATCCCTTCGGGAAAAGACGAACATATTTTACCAAGTAAAACGCAGGAACCGCTCAAATCCGATAAAAAACGATGAATCTAAAAACAATAAAAACAATTTATCCCGCACGAAGTGCTGGACAAAATTACTTTTTTACAGACGTTGTTCATAATGCTTCTTTAGCTGAAAGGAAAGTGAAATGAAATCCAAGTTTGCAACATTTTTTGCAGTCCCTATAATTGTAGCCTGTCTTCTCTACTGTGCCGGATGTGCTACAATTTTCAAAGGCTCATCTGAAAAAGTCGATATTTCTTCCGACCCATTCGGTGCTAAAGTATACGTAAATGGAAATCTTATGGGGAAAACTCCTTTGCAGTTGAAACTCCAATCAAGTAAAACCTATTACATAGAGTTTGCGAAGGACGGTTATGAGAACAAGACAGTGCTCATCACTAACTCGGTCGGGGCGGGCTGGATTATCTTGGATGTCATTTTCGGATTGGTTCCTATCGTAGTCGATGCAGCAACTGGCAACTGGTACAGTCTCGATGATGACAACGTTCGAGCCGTCCTTAAGAGGGAGCATGGTATAAAAATTCTGGAGGACACCACCCAAACCAATGCAACAGAGGAAACACAGCAGGAAAATCCGCTATTATTTTCTCTTGAGCTCGAAACAAAAGAAACCAAAACTGTACTTGGAGGTAAAGTTGCTATCACGTACACCAATCAACCATTCTCAAGATCAAAGCTTGACTTCAAGGGTATCTTTGGTGTGGCTAAGGATCGAATGGGTCCCTTTAATGACGTTTTTATCGAGATTTCTAAAGATGATGTATTCTATATTCAGGTAATGTCTGATTTATCTTACAGAATTGAAGTCGAACAAGAAACACACAAAACTATTACTCTTAACTTTACTAAAATGTAAACTCAAGAAGCACTGCGCACAATTGCCGTAAAAATGACGCAAGGATTTTTACGATGAAAAAGAAATCATCGTCTGTCTTTGAAGCTAAATACTTTTGCTCACCGAAATGAGAATGATATGTTCGCAAAAGTATTGCATTATTTTGCCGTACGTTCCGCTTGTTCGCTTCCTTCAACTTCTCTCCTGAGACGAGTAAACGCTCAGGACAGGTCGCGAACGGCGCGGAACATCGGGAAGAACGTCAATGCGTGCGTTCCATTAGTAAACCCTACGGGCTTTCCTATTCACGCACTGCGTCCTTCCCGCGTAGCGTTATGTGCCATGTTTTCTCAAATACGAAAAGAGCATAACATGAAATTATTTTTATACACCTGCATCACTGCAACTTTTTTTACTGGCTGTGCTGGTCACATAAACGAGGTGATAAACTCATGGATATACAGCCATTACTCTGACCTAATTGCAAGCTGGGGACCACCGAATCAGGTTTTTGATGATGGACAAGGAGGAAGGATTCTAATATATACCACAGCTCGATCTTGGACGGTACCAGGAACTTCGACGATGAGAGCCACCGGTCAAACAACCATCTACGATAACATGATTTTGGGGAGCACACAATCGACCACTACCTACACGCCACCCCAAACCTACGGTTATACTGCCTATCGCATGTTCTGGATCGATAGTAAAGGTTACATCTATAGATGGGCGTGGAGAGGATTTTAGGAGATTCCCTTGGCACGAAATCTAATGAGTTTCAAATATTTGCTGGTTAGTGAGAAAGCGACTCTGAAGCAATCCAGCCATCACGTCGGTGGATGGATTTCAACCTATCCAACTTTTATCGACTGTCTTTTTGAAACATCCTACTTCACGGGAATAAGTGATGCACCTGATACTCCCAATGGATCTTTTCACGCCTTTGCTCATCACGATTACTTGCGGATCCCATATACTATCAGAGCGATCTCCTTATTGATCGAATCAGGGTATTACCTAGAAGCGACCGTTCTTCTGAGAAATCTTTATGAGGTCTTCGTTCAACTTAGATATTTCCATGCTCACAAGAAGCTGCT
>JACQYX010000223.1 GCA_016207985.1 Ignavibacteriales bacterium
CGATGTTGTTGTTATCAACAAGGTAGAATCTGCAACGAGGGAAAACATTGACATCGTTCGGAAAAACATTCGTTCCGTCAATCCGAATGCAATCGTCATCGAAGCTGCTTCACCCATCACCGCTGAAGATGAGAAACTGATTCGGGGTAAGCGTGTATTGGTTGTTGAAGATGGTCCGACACTCACACACGGTGAGATGGCATACGGTGCAGGAATAATCGCAGCTCAAAAATACGGTGCATCGCAGATAATCGATCCGCGTCCATGGGTCGTCAATTCCATCGCAGAGACGTTTACGAAATATCCGAAGATCGGCACACTTCTTCCGGCAATGGGTTACGGTGGAAAGCAGGTCAAGGATCTTGAAACAACCATCAATAAAGTCGATTGCGATACGGTAATTATCGGAACACCGATCGATCTGCGACGAATCATTAAAATCAACAAACCGTCTGTACGTGTTAGATATGAGCTGGATGAGATTGCAAAACCCGACCTCAATGAAATCCTCATGAATTTTTTCAAGAAACATAAAGGTTAATCGCACATGAAGAAAGATTTTTTGAGCATCGCCGATTGGTCGTCTGATGAGTTGTTTGAGCTGATCGACCTTTCAAAGAAAATAAAAAAAAATCCGGAAGATTATCGACGAGCACTCCATGGTAAGTCGGTTGCAACTATATTTGAGAAACAATCGCTACGGACACATGTGACTTTCGATGTTGGTATATTTCAGCTTGGTGCTCATCCTGTTTATCTAACACAAGCTGATATTAGCTTGGGGAAACGTGAATCGGTGTATGATACAGGAAAAAATCTCGAGCGTTGGGTCGATGGAATTGTTGTTCGTACATATGCTCATAAAACTTGTACCGATCTGGCAAAAGCAGTGAAGATTCCCGTCATCAATGCGCTGACAGATTTCGAGCATCCCTGCCAGGCGCTTGGTGACTTTCTAACTGTTCATGAAAAAATGTGGAGCTTCAGCGGAAAGAAATTTGTCTTTGTAGGAGATGGCAATAATGTTTGCAATTCTCTTATGCTTTTTGGTTCAAAGGTCGGAATGAATTTTGTAGCTTGTACTCCAGAGGAGGCGGTGAAACAAGCCGATGTAATTTACACAGATGTGTGGGCAAGTATGGGACAGGAAGCAGAAAAAGAACAACGGATGAAAATTTTCAAATCTTATCAGGTGAACAAGAAATTATTTTATCTTGCAAAGTCGGATGCAATCTTTATGCACTGTCTGCCTGCTCATCGTGGTGAAGAAGTGACTGATGAAGTAATCGATTCGAAGAACTCTGTAGTATTCGATGAGGCAGAAAATCGGCTGCATACACAGAAAGCAGTTATGCTAACTTTGATGAAGGAGAGATGATCTGCAGAACTCGGCTCTTATCGCCGTTGGCGGCAATTCACTCATTCGTGCCGGACAGAAAGGCACGATACCAGAGCAGTTTATTAATGCACAGACAACGGCAGAGAGTGTTGCTAAGCTTGCCCAGCGTGGTTTTCGTATCGTGATCACTCACGGCAACGGACCACAAGTAGGGGCGCAGCTTCTCCGCTCCGAAGCCGGCTCCTCACAAACATATTCCTTGCCACTCGATGTTTGTGTCGCGATGACACAGGGTGAGATTGGCTATATACTCCAAACATCGTTGCAATCAATTCTGAAAAATAAAAACATCCAGGCACCCGTAGCAGGTCTTGTTACTCAAGTTGTAGTCGATAAACATGATGAAGCATTTCTTCGGCCGACTAAGCCGATTGGACCGTTCTATTCGAGAGAAGCCGCCCATCGAAAGAAAGAAGAACTTGGGTGGGATATTATAGAAGATGCAGCGCGCGGGTATCGCCGGGTTGTCCCTTCTCCCAAGCCGCTCGGCATCGTCGAGCTTGAGATTATCAAGGATTGCTTAGAAAAGGGAATCATTGTTATTGCTTCAGGGGGTGGCGGCATACCGGTCAGTATCGAAAATGGAAAGATTGTCGGCGTTGAAGCTGTTATCGATAAAGACCGAGCTTCTTCACTTCTTGCAAGCCAACTTGGGATCGAACGGTTTATAATTTCAACAGAAGTCGAACAGGTATTCTTTAATTATAAAAAATCAAACCAGAAAGCTATTAAAAAAGCTTCTATCGATGAGATCAGACAATATCTCGAGGAGGGACATTTCTTAGAGGGAAGCATGAAACCGAAAATCGAAGCGGCGATTGATTTCCTTGAAAATGGCGGCATAGAAGTTCTTCTTGCTCGCGGAGGTACGATGGATTATCATGATAAAATTATGGCTTCGCTGTTCTATGAACATTCAACACGAACTCGATTTTCTTTCGAGTCGGCTATGTACCGACTTGGCGGCAGTGTTCTCTCAACAGAACGGGCAAATACATTTTCGTCTGTTGCTGCCGGGGAAACACTCGAAGATACGATACGTGTCGTTGGTAATTATGCCGATGTGATCGTCTTGCGGCATAACGAGGTTGGCGGTGCACAGCGTGCCTCTGCAGTATCGAGTATCCCGATAATAAATGCAGGCGATGGAAAAGGCGGTCAGCATCCTACGCAAGCATTGTTAGATTTATATACGATTTATAAAGGTGTTAAGACCATAGAAGGTGTGAAGGTTGCGTTAGTAGGTAATCTCACCGATGGAAGAACGGTTCGTTCTCTCGCCTATCTGCTCGGAAAATTCGAAAGGGTAAAATTATTTTTCATTGCACCGCGCTCATTCCAGATCAAACAAGATATTTTAGATTATCTGACCAAACATAATGTCTGGTTTACATTGGAAAGCGATCTAAAGAAAGTACTACCCGAAGTTGATGTCGTCTATAGCACTCGAATAGAACCTGAATTTCTTACACAAAGAGGAGAACGGCTTGAGACCATATCACAATATTTCATCGACGATAATATATTGAAGCTATTGCCTTCTCATTCACTCGTTATGCATCCGCTGCCGAGACTTCACGAAATATCTCCATCGGTAGATTCTGATCCGCGGGCGGCTTATTTCAAGCAAACCCGTAATGGTGTACTCGTTCGGATGGCGTTATTAGCATCGGTACTCGGGAAATAGTTCGATCCAATTTTATTCTTCCTTCAATTATTTTATTGTTGTGCGCGGTTCGTGTACCATGAGGACTAATAAAACAATCCCTAAAAAGGAAAATCCACATCCGATGATAAATAGGGTATGATAACTAAATAAATTACTTATCCACCCACCGAAAAGACCCGATAGATAAAATGATACAAGAACTGTATTCATCAATCCAATATATGTCGATCTTTGTTCGATAGGACTATATTCGAGGGCGAGGTTGTGTCGGGTCATTGCCTCTGAGCCGAGATTCATACCCATCAAGATGAATACAAAGTAAAATATTTCGATTGCAGGGGAGACAAGAGCCAGAACACTCGCAAGTCCTAAGGCACTCGCTGAAGAAATCAGTGCGATTTTATTTCCATAATGGTCAGCTAAGAATCCATTCGCCAGAGCTCCCACCGCTAAGCCGATTACCATTATCAGTGAAAAATTTCCGACTGTACTTTCAGTTAAATGAAAGTGTTTCAAACCGTACACGGTAAAAAAGCTCAAAGGCATTACCGCGAGCGCTAAAGGCATGCAAGCCAGAAGAAATTTTTTATAAGGAATATTATATAACAAAACATTTTTTAACTGCTCGAAATATTGTTTCAATGGCTGGATATTCATTGTTCGACTCGGATATTCTTCCACCAGTCCGAATTGCAGAATTATAGAAATCGTTTGGAGCATAAAAGTTACCGAAATTGCAAGTGTATAACTGAGAGGGAATTCGAAGGATGAAATAAGCCAGGTAAGCAGGAATGCACCGAGGAATGCACCTCCACCGGCGAGTGATGTCCGTAAACCCGAAAGTCGTCCCCGCAAACCGACAGTCGTAAGCTTCGCATACATGTCGAACCAGAATGGAGTCGCCATACCTGTTAAAATCTGATACGCCCCGTAAAAAATAAAAAAGAACCATAGTGCAATTATCGGTTGATCCTTACCGAAAAGGAAAATGGTTAAGATAATCAATGGTAAAACTGATCGTTGATAAAGCCCCAAACGGATCGCCCAGGGTTTTTTCCATGTTTGGGTTTGTGCATAACGGGCGGCGAAAATTTGCGGGAGGTAGAGTCCTAACCATGTAATGACACCTATCGCACCAATCGAGATATTACCTCCACCTAATCGGGATACGAGAGCAGGAAGAACTATTTGTGCCGAAATAAATGACATGCCGGCAATAAACAGTGCACCCTCGAAGAGGTTAATTAGAAAATTGCGACGGTCATATCTTCCTGAAGTTTCCATTACAGTCGATATAAAAAAAATTGAGATTCAAATCAACGAACAAATATACACAAAGGTTTTTTTCAAAACCAACGGATTGCAAACATAAACTCGATACTCTAATATCTAAATTGACTTTGGATGATTGAAGCGGTATATTTAATCTGAGTTGATACGAAGATGAAAATATTTTAATGATGGTGAATAAGAAGAAGACTATATTGTTTCTCGAGGATGAAGATGAATTATTAGCGACTTTAAGTACTTTACTTCGTGATCAGGGGTATAATGTTCTTGAAATTGTCAGTGCTGAAGATGCATTAAAAAAGTTAAATGAAGCAACACCCGATCTTATAATTGCAGATATCAAATTACCGGGTATCGATGGCTTTGATTTCTTCGATGCCGTTCGGAAAATTGAAAAGTATCGAAAAATTCCCTTTGTTTACTTGACTGCCTTCAATAATTTACAAGCAGCCATGAGAGCAAAAGCGGAGGGTGCTGCGGATTATATAACAAAACCGTTTGAATTGGAATACTTGATAGTTCGCATTAGAGAGTTACTCCCACCCTAAATTCAGGTGAGTGCGATTTCTTTACTCTTGCTTCGTTATCCCTTTCATCCAGTGATAGTCGTCACCATTCATTACTCTTAAATGGACTATGTTGAAGGAAAAATAGAAAGGGGTTTATATTTGATATGGACGAGGATAAAAGCTTAAAGAAAATCCTCAAATGGGCAGGGATCGCTGCATTGATCGCTGTGCCTGTTATTGTGTTTCTAAAAAAGAAAAAGACTCGATCATTGGATCAAAATTGGGATGATGAGTCGGATATTTACGCTAC
>JACQYX010000224.1 GCA_016207985.1 Ignavibacteriales bacterium
GAAAATTTTCTCGCAACTTTTACATATAACCAGCTCGTCATCGACAATAAGAATTTTTGTTCCCACTTTCATTCACCTTCTAAGGAATTGACCGGTAATTGAATAATAAATGTTGTGCCTTCTCCCCTTTTGCTTTCCATGCTAATTTCACCGCCGTGCTGCTCGATAATGCCATAGCTGATAGATAGCCCCAATCCTGTGCCCTGTTCTTTTGTGGTAACGAAAGGATCGAAAATTTTGTCTTTTATCTCTTCAGGAATCCCCGGTCCTGTATCCGCAAAACTTATCAGAATGGTTTCTTTATTTGTTGAAAGTTTCGATTCGATAGTGAGTAAGCCACCTTTCGACATTGCCTCCGAAGCGTTGATTATGATGTTGATAAAAACCTGTTGAATCTGATCTTTATCAGCCATGATCTCTGGAATATCGTTTATCAAATTTTTCTGAATATTAATATTCCGGAATGAAGTTTGATTTCTTATCAACAAAATGATGTTCTCGATAATTGCATTTATGTTGATCAACTGCTTCTGTGGCTTGGTCTGTCGAGCGAAATCGAGTAAACGCTTAACTATTTCGCGACAACGGATCGTTTCCTTGACGATTACATCGACGTCTTCTCGGCGGGGATCATTCTTATCGAGATCATCAAGTAAAAGACTGCTGTTGGTGAGAATACCTGTCAGCGGATTATTTATTTCATGAGCAACGCCCGCGGCAAGTTTACCAAGCGACGCGAGTTTTTCCGATCGGAACAGTTGGGCGTGAATTTTCCTGATCTCCTCTGTACGCTCCTGCACCTTGACCTCCAGCGTTGCACCCCATTTTTCTAATTCCTTTTTTTCTTTATCCAGCTCTTTCGCCATCTGATTTAAGGATGAAGCAAGGTACTCAATCTCACGTGGCGCTTTCACTTTTACCTCCTGGTAATAATCACCTTGTGCAATCCTTTTAGCGCTTTCTTCAATTTTCCGGAGGGGAATCGATATTCGTTTTGCAAGATATACCGCAATAAAAATTATTAAAACAATACCACCTAAAGCAATACCGAGAAATGTTATAAGCGTATTTCTTAGAATATCATCAAAAGGTTTTTTCAATATTCCGACATAAAGAATCCCGATGATGTCGTTATTTATATCTCTGATCGGTTCATAGGCGCTGAGATACCATGCGTTGACTACGAATGCCTCGCCTACATAACGCCGCCCACGGTTTAAAACTTCATCATACACTTCTTCCGATACCAGTGTGCCGATCGCTCGTGTACCATCTTGATTTTTTACATTGGTCGATATCCGAAGATCATTTTGGAAAATAGTTGCTGTCCCTATCTCGTTTCCCTTATAGATCTCTCCCTCGTGAACGATCTCTTTTATTTTATCGACAATCTCAAAATTGCGGTTTAATAAAACGCCGGCTAACAGCACACCTACAAAATTTCCATTATCTTCAAAAATCGGAACCGCTGCTTTCAACATCATTCCGGAAGATTCTTTCTTCTCAAGTCGAGGTTTGGATTTAGGAGTCGGCGCGATTTCTATCAGAGCTTGTGTAGCCAATAGAGGCGATTCCTCCATCAAATATTCTCTTGAGAATATTTCTACACCATACTTGTGATAATTGCCGGAACAACAATCGCTATTGTAAAATACAATATCAATTGTGATTGGATGCTTTTAGCTGAAACACTTTTCATAAATACTTAAACACTTAGACCAAATTTTAAGAAATAAATGGGAGAAAAAAAAGTACTAAATTTATTATTGAAATTACTCCTATTTCATCTACATCTTCGTCTCCATTTATCTGTATATACGAAATCGTTTAAATTGAACATTCGGATATTTCATCATGAATATTAAGACTCAATTGTCTTATTTATGCCTATACTGTATATAGATAATATTGTTATTAATTCTGATAACGTTTTTTTCATCGATTCGCACATTTGAAAAACCAGACTTGTTTAAGTATATGAAATTTAAATAAAACATATCTTCTACTATATATTATGGCTGGCACGATAGTTGTGAAATTTTACTTGCTTTGTGGCTACTCGATATCCTTAAATAATATGATCCAGCTTAATCATCATAAAACGGAAGCTCGTGGCTTTTAAGGATAAGCATCCGTATCAATCGTTCTACCTAATTTTTCGCTAAATTAATTCACTTTATGGATTTGCACTAAATATGCGAATCACTTTGAATATTTTGATAGTAAACGCAAAAATGGTGGACATACTAAGGAAAATAAATTCATTCACCGCGATAGGTGATCATTTTCACTTTTTAGCTGAAACTATCTCCATCTTAACCTCAATGATGGAAAATCGTCGGCTCGGCTGCAACATATACATACCTCGTTATTTTCTATTTACCCTTTTCATGCTTCAGATGATCTATTCATCAGCCAAGCACATTTTAACATTAAGAATATTTCAATTCCCACCTCCAGATAATATTTTTCCAGATTGTGCTTATCAGCCTGGCTTGATATAAGAAATGAAAACTATGATGCCAAATTCAATATATCGAAATCCTACCCAATGGCTAGTTGTTTTTCTTGGTATTCAAGAAAACATCGATGGGTTGGATGTATCTGATATTCTATTATGTTAGGAAGTAACATCCTCGATGGAAGAGCATGAACGAAATGTGATCAACATATTTTCAGTCTCGATAGCAACGTTTATTCAATATCAGTTGATATCACTCGTCAAGGATTTAATTAGATCTTTATAATAATTGTATCTCAACAATCAAAAAAAGAGGTTAACATGGCAACATTAAAAGAAAAATTAGCTCAAATAATTCCGGGGCTACGCGAGGAAGTTAAAACCCTCGTAAAAGAAAACGGGGCAAAGGTAATTTCTGAAGTAACGATCGAGCAATTATATGGAGGTCAACGCGGGGTAAAATGTTTGGTCTGCGATACTTCTGAAGTTCCACCCGACAAAGGATTAATCATACGCGGAAAACCCATCGGAGAATTACGGGATAAATTACCTGAGGAAATATTCTATCTTCTCTGCACAGGTGAGCTACCAGACGCGGCAGCCCTGCAAGCTCTTCAGGCAGATTTAGTTGCCAGACAAGAAGTACCACAATATGTCTGGATACAATCAGGGGATGAAGAAAGACATCTACTGGGAGCCGATGCTTGAAGATGCGTTGAACTTAATCGCGAGACTTCCGAATATTGCAGCAGGAATTTACCGGATGCGCTTCAATAAAGGAAACATGATTCCACCCAAAAAAGGAGTTGACTGGGCAGCTAATTATGTACACATGCTGGGGTTACCCGATCCAAACGGTGAATTCACAAAACTTATGCAGCTTTACCTGACTCTGCACAGCGACCATGAGAGCGGAAACGTTAGCGCCGCAACAACTGCAACCGTATCATCGGCTCTCTCCGACTTATACTATGCTGTTTCGGCAGGATTGAACGGACTTGCCGGTCCATTGCATGGTTTAGCAAATCAGGAATGTTTAGGATGGATACTCGAGACAAATAAAAAATTCAACGGTAAACCGACTCCCGAGCAACTGAAAAATTACGCTCAGGAAACTTTAAACGCCGGTAGAGTCGTTCCGGGATACGGACATGCAGTTCTAAGAATCACCGATCCTCGCTTCGATGCTTTCTTGGCTTTCGGCAAGAAGTATTGTTCGAATGATCCTGTATTCCAAACTGTTTCTAACGTGTTTGACGTTGTACCGGATGTTCTGAAGCAAGTACAAAAAATAAAAGACCCATGGCCAAATGTTGATGCCGGCTCTGGTGGGTTACTCTATCATTATGGAATGACAGAGTTCGATTACTATACTGTACTGTTCAGTGTATCCCGTGCACTTGGCGTATCAGCACAAGCAATAATCGCTCGTGCGATGGGTTATCCGATCGTGAGACCGAAGTCGGTAACGACTAAGTGGGTAAAAGCACAAGTCACAAAGTAATAATATATTTCGATTCGGATTTCTCTGAAATACTGTAATATTTGAAGAAGCGGAGTTGTCTCCGCTTCTTTATATTAAAATATCAATAAAGAAAAGAAAGGAAAATTATATGAAAATTGCAGTTATTGGCGGCGGTAATATCGGCGGTGTGCTGGTACAGGAAATCGTACGTCGGAGACTAGCGCGCTATGTTAGTTTAGTTGATGTGAAAGCACCTGATCTAGCTAAGGGCAAATGCCTCGACATCGCCGAAGGTACACCGATCATTTCATCGGATGTGGTGGTCGAAGGATCGAAAGAGTACGACGTTATCGCTGGTGCCGACCTGGTTATTAACACGGCTGGCGTGCCGCGCGCGGCTCGTCCGGATGGCACCATTCCTACTCGGGAAGAATTATTGGCGACCAACTTAAAGATCACCGATGCGGTGAGTGAAGGTATTGCTAAATTTTGTCCTAAGGCGATTATTATTTCAATTGCCAATCCATTAGACGCTATTGTTTACCGATTAAACATGAACTTAAAGCCACAGCGTGAAAAACTAATGGGTATGGCTGGTGTCTTGGATTCTTCACGGTACAGCTATTTCGTAGCTAAAGAAGCAGGTGTAAGCGTTGAGAACGTAGAAGCTATGGTTCTC
>JACQYX010000101.1 GCA_016207985.1 Ignavibacteriales bacterium
TAGGAAATAGCATTTCATTTCTATTCTTATCTCACGGGGTAAATGTGATATTGTTTGTCCAATCATATTCACACCTCAAAATGTTCCCATTTTTACTTCACCGTTTGTTCTCTTGTTCTAACAAATAGAATTTCAGAAAGCTTAAAGTCTCTTTTATTATATTGCGCGATTTGTCATTATCATCATACAAATCAAAACCATGCCGACCCTCAGCATGGTTTACAAAAGTTAGTGGTACACTTTCCGCTACCGCCATTGGTACGAAGTAATCGATTATTTTATTAAACACCTCCATATCCTTACCTGCTCTTACAATAAATAATGGCAAATCTTTATGGAGGTATTTTATTCTATCAATTCCTTCTACAGAAAAATTGACTTGTTTTGTGAGCGCTTTTATAGAATCTCGAAATTTCTGATCCGGAGTCAGCATGAGACCATAATATAATGCTGCACATTTGATGTACTCTCTTCTTTCGTTTGATAGAATCGATAATGCGGTTAATACATTCGCCGAGCATGACCAGATGCCAATATTGTTCTCGTCAATCTTTAAAGAAGAAGCATTTTGCCTAACATAGGTAATCAAATCTTCAACGTCGGATGCTGGTTGAGTTGTTTCATAAGTAATAGTAACCATTCCGGAGGCGGCAATCAATTCTGCCCACGAGATGTACGGTTCCATATCTTTGAGTTTCGTCTTAAAGACATTATTTGAATATCCTAAAACCAGAATAACCACCGGAAGTTTTTCATTCGTTTTCATATCTGGAGGGTAGTAAACATCCATAGTCAATTTTGCGCTATCGGTGGATTTGTATGTGATCCCCCGTTGAACTTGAATTTTTTCCATCCCGGGGATTTTGTAAACAACACTTAGTTTTGTAAGGTCTTGTGCATTGATAATATTTACGACAGACAGCACCGGGATTAAGAATAAAGCTAAATTTTTGAATTCAAGCCAATCTAAAGCTTCCCCTTTCTCTCCAAGCAAGGCAAACACATTTGCAACCATATATGAGTATCCCCGATTCTCTCTGCACGTCTTCTCGAAATCCGATCTCATTACTTGGAGCACTCCCTCCTTATCCTTCAACAGCCCATATTTGAGCAGAAGGCCAAACTTGGTAAACGTATTGTCTGGGCTTGTCTGTGCGTCCTGATCGATGATGGAAATCGCCTTGTCAATCTGTTTGGTGCCAGCGAGCACCCATGTATAATGAAAATGGACTGCTCGATTATCAGGATCCATTTGATAAGCTCTCTCGAACGACTCAAGAGCTATCTCATATTGACCGATCTGAAAGTATATTGCACCTTTAAGATTATGACCTAACGGATTCAAGGGGTCTATCTGTATCATTCTCTCAGAAAATGAAAGAGCTGCTTCCAGTTTCCCAGCCCAAAAATAAGTGGCGGCAAGCCCATGCAAGGCGGCATATTCGTTGGGATCAGCAGCAAGGGCACGCTTAAAGTAATGAATCCCCTGTTGGGTGTGTTCATTCCAATATTGAATCCACCCAAGGACTGCAAGAGCTTTTGGAAAATCAGGATTCAGAACCAATGCCTTCTGAGCAAATTTTTCAGCTTTCTCTATATGCTCTTCGGGTTTGATGCCAACACTCATAAATCCAAAGTGAGCAAATGCCTTTGCTGAGTACAGAAAAGCATTATCACCGATGATCTGCAAACCCTTCTCAAGATAGTCCAGGGCACGACTGAGCGCATCCTCGGTGAATTTCCAAATTTCGTGGTATGCTTTAAGGTAATATTCATAAGCTGCTACGTTGTCGATTGCTTTCTCAGCGATTTTTTTTGTTGCGTCCGATGTAAGCTTCAGTTCCAGAGCATCGACTATTGACCGTGAGACTTTTTCCTGAATCTCAAACACATCATCCAGTGTGCCGGAGTACTTCTCTGCCCAGAGATGCGCATCATTTGTCGCATCGATCAACTGCGCCGTGATGCGGAGATTATTTCCGGCTTTTCTAACGCTACCTTCTAAGACGTACTGGACATTGAAGTCCATCGCTGAAGTATTCCTGGTCCGGATCGGGACTTAGATTCTCGAATGGCAGCACAACAATCGACTTCTCCTGCTTTTGAAGTTGGATGGCTGGGGCGTTCTTCAAGTCATTAGCTAATTCAAACATACTTTGATATCTTTGAGCAGGATCTTTCTGTAAGGCTTTTGAAACAGCCGATGCAATATGTGTTGGAATATCCGTCCTGAAATTTGAGAGTGGCTGCGGCTCTTCATTTAGAATGGAATACATCATCGCAGCTTCGTGCTCACCACGGAAGGGAAGATGCCCGGTAAGCATCTCGAACAACACAATACCAAATGAGAAAATATCGCCGCGTGCGTCGATTGCTTCCCCCTGTATCTGCTCCGGCGCCATGTACGCAAGTGTGCCAACAGTCGAAGAGGTGCGAGTCAGCTTCAGTGAACCCTTAAGCTTCGCCAAACCAAAGTCCATAACCTTGATCTGGTTCTTCGAGTTGATCATGATGTTTTCCGGCTTAACGTCACGATGGACGATGCCTTTGCTGTGTGCCTCCTGTAATGCTTCGCCGATCTGGATGGCAAATGTTAAACAATTTTCAAATGACAATTGACCATTGACAATTAACTCCCTTAGTGTTTTACCATCCACATACTCCATCACGATAAAATGTTGCATGCCTTCTTCTTTGATATCATAGATAGTGCAAACATTCGGATGGTTAAGTGCGGAGGCAGCTTGTGCTTCTTGCAGGAAGCGAGCCCGCTCTGGTTCGTGAGCTTCTAATCCTTTAGGGAGAAATTTTAATGCAACGGTGCGTTTGAGCTTGGTGTCCTCGGCTTTGTACACGACACCCATCCCTCCCTCGCCTAACTTCTCGAGAATCTTGTAGTGAGATATGGTTTGGCCAATCATTTTGTCCCTCTTAATATTGCGAGTCGTGCTTTCACATCGACAAGATTCACATAGTCTTTATCCGCATTACGCCAGTCGTAAATCGCCTTCTCGTAGTACTTGATTGCCTCGGCTTTCTCACCAAAGTGTTCGTACATCTTCGCTTTGTAGTAATCTAACTTCGACCGCTCAAGGTAGAAATCGAAAAGGTCTCCACCCGAGAATGAATTTCGTGCGAGAATGAAATTATATGTCTCATCGTACAAATCCAGGGCTTTTATCTTGTCCTGAAGCTGAACGAGAATTGCTGCGTTGAGTGTCCTGAAGTGCGGAAACATAGTTCGTACCCAAGGTGGGACCTTCTTCATTGATGCGAGAGCTTCCTGCGTCTTTCCCCGTGAAAGATAAATATCCGCTTTCAGTCCATCATACAGTAACGAATAATAAGGTTCATCGTATCTCTCAATTAATGATTGTATAGCTGACGCCTTGGCTTCTGCTTGAGCGAGGTCTCCTTTATGAATGAAACATAGCCCTGAGTAGTATTCGACAATGAAATGCCAGGGATTGAATGTTCCCTTCCTAAGCTCCTCAGAGAGCAATCTAACTATCTTAAGTTCTTCCAGAGGATCGTCACAGCCTCATCGATTCGCCCTTCGAATACCAACGTCGAGGAAACGCTTCTATTCAAGGACGTGAGGTAAGTTGAATCAAGAGTGGCACAAAGACGCAATTTCTCCCTTGCCTTTTCAGATTCTCCCATTGAGAGGTAAACGTATGCCTGACGGGTATAAGAACCGTACCAATGTGGAACTCGTTTGAGTCCTTCCTCACATAATTTCAATGCCTCATACGGCTTTCCAGCCATTTCATAGACTTCACAACCCGAATCGTATGGATTCCAAGCATCTGGTATCAAAGCGATATACGTACTGATTGCGGAAAATGCCTTGTCATAGTTATGTATAAAAGCGTAGGTATAAGCAAGTTGGTTATAAGCATCTGCGTATGAACGATCGAGTTCAATTGCCTTTTCAAGATTACGAATCGTTTCATCATACTTGTCTGATATCCAAGCGGCGAAACTTTGCAAGACGAGAAACTCTTTCTCTTGAGGATACTCTGCGACTAACTCTTTCATCAGGGCATCTGATATCTTGAAGTCCCTCTTCGCAAATGCATTCGTTGCGTCTATGAATTTTTTATCCTTTTCAGGCAGGTTTATTGCGTACTGTTTAGCTTTTTCCAAAAAAACCCTTCCACGACTGAGATCCTGGGTAGGAATCAAGTTGAATATCTGAAAAATGGTTAGTGACATTCCTAACCTGAAGTGTGCCATAGCAAAAGTGGAATCGATCTTTATTGCTTGTGCAAAGTACTCTGCTGCATCTCCATATTCGAAACGGTACACGGACTGCATTCCTTTTTCGTAGAATCTGTATGCTTCATACGATTTGGTCATTGCTTCGGAAACACTCAGAGGTTCGGATGGAGAAACTTTGAGCCATACGTTTACCTTCTCCGTGAGACGATCGGCAAGTTGGAGAATTTCTTCTGCTTTTGCTGCGGCTTCTACGCGATCCGAATTTAAGACACCACCTGACTCTACGTCAAGAAGCTGTGCCAGTATGCTGAACTTGCCGCCAACTTTCCAGATGCTGCCTAAGAGCATCGTCTGCACGCCGGCTTGCTTGGCAACATCGGTGGCAGTGGACTTGTCGATCACCGTGAGGTCCTGTTTACCGAAGTTTTTGAGAATATCATACAACCGCTGCCCGCTCACCACTGAAACTTCCTTGTTTCTGCCAAGATTTGTGATGAGCATATCAACGAGAAGTTTATCCAAATCCTGTTCCCCTGAGCGGTTGTCGAAGTACATGACGGCGATGGATTTTTCTTTAGCGGTCACGCTCTTCTTCACGCCGACCTGCTGACTAAACGGATTGAAAATGAGAGCAAGTATGACGAGAACGATAGTTGTACCGATTCCAACTGCGATTTTCATAGAGCGTTGCTTTTGTGTCGGAGCAACAGAAGGAACGGTCGTCGTGGTTACGTAACCGGCCTTTGCATACTCTAACTTCTTCCGCTCGCGGCGAAGATCGGCAAGTAGATCATTTATGTGCTGGTACCGATCGTCTCTGTCCTTCTCCAGCGCTTTGGTAACGATATGTTCAATTTCAGGAGTGACTTTCTCATTGAACCGGGCAACGGGCTGCGGTTCTTCGTTCACAATTGAATACATCAAAGCCGCATGGTGTTCACCTCTAAACGGCAGTTTCCCAGTGAGTAGCTCGTACAGTACGACACCAAATGAAAAGATATCTGAGCGGTGATCGACTTCTTCGCCTTGAGCCTGTTCAGGCGACATGTATGCCGCAGTCCCAAGTGTTGAACCTGCTTTAGTGAGCTTTGTAGCACCTTTCAATTTTGCCAAGCCAAAGTCCATAATCTTCGCTTGTCCCTTTGATGTAAGCATGATGTTTTCGCTTTTGATATCGCGATGGACCACACCCTTCTCATGTGCCGCCGCAAGTCCGTCGCACACCTGGATCGCAATATCGAGA
>JACQYX010000225.1 GCA_016207985.1 Ignavibacteriales bacterium
GGTCCAAACATCATCTCACCATACGATGTTACAACTTGGTCACTTCCATTGATGATGGGAGTGGAAGTGTCGAAAGTTTTACTATCGAAGGAACAGCAATCTGGATTGCGTTTAATACAAGGGACTGATCTACCCGAAGGTTCTGTTGAAAATCCAAATGCATCCACTTTTCTTCTTTCGCACGAAAGTAATAATGCTACCCGGCTTATCAACGATGTTCTGAAGCAAAAAGGTACAGTATCTCTTGCCGATGTCGGATTTACTGATTGTGGAATTTCATACTCACCGGGGACAATAATTTTGGAGTCTATCAAAGATATTGAAGCCCTTGCCAAAAAGTATTCTTTGAAAATTCGGGGGATACCAGAGAAACCGGGAGTTGCTATGCAAAAGCTAAAGGAAGTGAAGGTTGGATTATTCAAACCATGGTTGGCTTCGATGGACGAAGGTTGGACGCGCTGGCTACTTGAGCAGTATAATTTCTCTTTTTGGAATATTGATAATAAAGAAATGAAAACCGGAAAGCTGACTAAAGATTATGATGTCATATTATTCCCCGATATCTCGAAGGAAGTCATAATCGATGGTAAGTGGAAACCTGAGGAAGGTCAGATGAAATATTTTTCCGAATTTCCACCGGAGTATTCCGGCGGCATAGGTGAAGACGGTGTGAAGAATCTGAAAAAGTTTGTTGAAGATGGTAGAACAGTCATAGCTCTTGCTACTTCAACAGAATTCATAATAGAAAAATTTAACATACCTGTTAATAATACTTTATCGAAGGATAGAGATTTCAACTGCCCCGGATCGCTGCTAAGAGTTTTGATTAATAACGATCACCCTGTCACGTATGGGATGCCAGATACGGTAGCAGCATTGGTGAGCGATGGAATTGCTTTTCAAACAACTATTCCGGGTGCCGAGCTTTCAAGAAAAATTCTTGCCTGGTATCCATCCGATGCAGAAGATATCTTGCTCTCCGGGTGGATGCAAGGTACAGATAAATTGCAGAGACGTGCAGCTGCTATTGCTCTAACTTATGGTAAGGGGAAAATTGTATTATTAGGATTTCCGGTCCAGTTTCGCGCTCAAACGGAAGGAACATTTAAGTTACTCTTTAATGCAATTCATTGGGGAGGGATGCGTGACGAGTGATTATAAATAATATAAGTACTTGATTTTCAGAACACCCGCTCTGCTGGTAGCGTGCAAGCGATTTGGTTTAAGATTCTCAAGAGAATCGAATTCATCACTCCGATCTTGAACTTCATTAATGGCTAAGTAAATCCAGCTCTTCGGTAAGAAGTTATATGAGAATAAGAAACCGATAATGAACCGCTGGAAGCGATCAGTAGATCTAACGTATACATTATCGAAGTACACTCGAAGATTCAAATCGTTAATTGGCGTAAATGAAATAGACGGGCGTGAGTTGAATGTGATGTCTTCAATTTTATTATCGGGATTTCCCTCGATAAACGTGTTCAATGTTGTTCCGATGTTGAGGATGCTAAGTGCATGCCATCCAAAGCTCGTTCCGAACCATGAATAAAAAGCAAGATATTCACGACTGAAGTTATAAGTTTTTGAATATCCACCCCACGCATTGCCATTCCATTTTGGCGAGATGTTGAACCATGACGAAATGCTCATCTCGTATGAATCGTATTTAACATCCCTATCTTTCGATTTCCCGGTAGTAAGGTTAATTTCAAACCCCCAGTTCGATCTGAAATTCATATTATATCCGATCAGACCGCCTACATCGTGTGCGGCATCGGCATCTTCGTATCCCCAGAAACCACCAACGTATAACAATATTTGTCTGATTGCTCCGCTCTCGTAATACCACCGGGGACCGCTCAATCCGACAACCTCCGAAGTTCCTTTCCATGGAATAAATCCAACCTGGTCGGCGTTAAAGTTTTGAGTTATTCCCCTGCCGCGTATCCCGGTCAGCCAGTTTTCTTTGGTAACCATCATACCGGCAGAAGCGGCAAAACCACCCTGTGAGTTATAAAAAGATTGAGCAAGTTGATAAGCAACTTGCCAATCGGAACCGCGGAATGCGCCGTCGATATCCACTAGTCCGTTATCGTATGATGATGTATGTTTTTCAACCACGAGAAGACCGATGGATGAATTCTCGAAAATTTGTTTTTTAATTCTTCCAAGTCCAAAATATGCTTGTTGTTCAGTTTCAGTATTAGCATCGACCTCAAAATCTTTTTCATCGGTTACAGCAAGAAATCCGCCATATTCCCAATCGTCGATACGCCCGAATGCTTTTGTCCCAACGAGAAGAGGGACTTCCGAGCCGTCGGGTAATTTCTTGCCGATTCGTCTCGAGTAAAAGAGGTCAAGCGGCTGGTAGAATCCTGAATTACGCTGGCGACCCGAGGGTGAAAAAACTTCATTGCCTTCGGTAAAGAACGGACGGCGTTCAGAGTAGTATGTCTCGTAGCGGGAAATGTTGAATTCAAACGGGTCGGCTTCTATCTGTGCAAAGTCGGGATTACCGGTTAGTTGGAATGTCAATTTCGGTGATGGATTATAGAAAATGTCTATGCCGGCATTCGGATCAATTTTATATTTATCATCATGAAGATATGTTGCTTTTGCGATGCCCACCGGGTATATCTCGAGGTTTAATCCCTTTACGCTCGGTCGGAAATCCTCGAATATTAACTGACCGAATTTTGAGATCCGCTGTCCTTCGTTTTCTTCATATGGACACCAGTAAATATCTTAAGATACGACGGGTCTGTATCGGTCAAAATCCAATCCCCACTCCGCCAACTTCTCATCATATTGGATTGATTTATCACCGAAAGTATCCAGCATAATCGAAACGATATCTCCGGTGAAGTTGTCGAGCGTTCCGGCATTTTGCTCTATATTTGTCTTGTCATCATAGCATATCATCAAACAATAAAGTGCATCATCCGTTGTAAGCACTTTAGCGATGGTTTTTCGTGTGGGCTCTTTCCCGTTATACGGCTGGTATTGCACGAAGTCTGAGATAGAGTCGACGATACTCCACTCTGAATCGATTAATCCATCGATATCGATGCCGATATTGTTTTTCTTGAGTTTAATTACTTTATCGTTATCGGCAAACATTGTTAGTGATAGTAAGATGGTAAGAAGACTTATCAAGCTTGACCGCATAGGCATCTCTAAATGAGGTTAATTTATAAATTGGAAATTGTTCATGGTTCTTTGTTGAAATAACGTAAAATTAAAATGAAAGTTGCACACCGGCTGCAAATTTTATTCATTATTGAAGATAAAAAACAGATAGATATCGGATGGGATGTTTATTGTAAGATCAGAGGCAAAGCGGAACCGGAATTCTATATTTTAAAATGGGAAATCCTATTTACTGTCGAAGACTTTTTCTTGTTTTTGATTCTTATACAATCTCCATTCATTTGTTATCTAATTGAAAGCTTGACATTGCTATGGAGTTTTCTTAATTTCAAGTATTCAATTTTATAAGGGACAATTAGAATAGTGGAGAACATCTCGTGGGAGAACCTGCAAAAATTGGGTTCTTTGAAAGAGTTCGGTGCTCACGTTTGTTTGCATGTTCGTATTTCCCTCACGGCATTGGCTACGATACCATACCTAAGAAAATGCAACATTCGTGAGGTATTCGTATATTAAGAATGAAA
>JACQYX010000192.1 GCA_016207985.1 Ignavibacteriales bacterium
GAAGAATAAACTTCGAGCTGGAGTTGTGCGGGGAACAAAACCGGAACAGGAACCTCCAGATACTGAGTCGAATCATAATGATGGTCGAACACCTCCTTTTGGATAGATATGAAAGGAATGGAGATATGAATTTTATTAAGAAGTATGATATAACCGAGGATCATCTGACGAAACCTTCGAAGCGAAGACCCGGCAGCTCGATGCAACTGCCGATTAAATTCATTGTTGCACACGATACAGGTAATCGCGGATCGACTGCTCGAGGTAATGTGAAATATTATGAAAACTCTCGGAACGATATGTTTGCATCGGCACATCTTTTCGTCGATGATAAAGAAATCATCGAGTGTATCCCGGCATTATTAAGTACACCGGAAAAAGCATATCACGTAAGAGCAAATGTTGAGCAAGATAATATTCTTTTCGGCTCCAACGCAAACGAGTCTGCTATCGGAATCGAGTATTGTTACGGCGGTACAATCAAAGCAGAGGAGGCATATCGTAGGTATCTGTGGGTAATCGCATATACGATTCATAAGTTTAATCTTAAACCGAACGGCTCGGTCGTTGGGCATTTCTTTCTCGACCCGACGCGTAAAACCGATCCTGTCACAGGTTTAGCACACAGTCGCCGAACGTATGAACAATTATTGAGAGATATCGAAGAAGAATATCTCGACTGCACGGGCGGTTTACAACCTGTGCCGACAGAAAATCATGATCGGAGAGGAACAGTAATAACAACTGCAAAACTGAACATCCGAAAAGGATTACCGAGTACACGTGCAGTGATTGTAACCTTCGCTCCCATCGGGACCCAGCTTGAATATGTCGACTGGACTGATGATGGAGAAGTCATCAACGGTATATCTCGCTGGTACAAGACACAAGAAGGAAATTACTTTTGGGGCGGCGGTGTGATGTGAATGAACATAAATAACAGTCACCAAAACAAACAATGGAGTAACTATGCCGGTACCGATTCTACAAAAAATAAAATTTAATCCTGATGGAGGAGTCATAAAAGTAGAGTTGAAATTCCAAACAATGCTGCTCTGCACTTATGATCTGGATTATAGAGAAACAGGCAGCAACTCAAGCGTTGCTGGTTTTCCCTGTAAAGGTGACAATAGTAATGCACAAGACGATGTATATTCGCTTCCTATGCCACCGTCAGTCAATATGAACCGAAGCTTATGGATATTCGTGACGGTTATCGATCAAGTAGGCGATGGAGGATCGTATCAGGTCGATATTATCATCACTCAGGATGGAAATCAGCTCGGGATCTTGACCCCAGGAGAGAAAAAATTGGTCGGAAATCTTAAATCAGAAATTCTCATTGCAAAGTTTATCGTATAGGAGGAAAGCGGATGGAAAGTATAAAAACTATATCGCGAATTGGATTGAAACATATATTCGTTTATTCGATTCTATTTACCTGCCTCGGAAAATCTCAGGCCGATCCTGATGAAAATGTCCAGCATTATCAATACAGTGCAAATGTCGCGAAAGCGAGAATTGATCTTGCCGTACCCGCTGCACCTGCAATGCAAATTCTTAATACTGGATCGGATATGCTTATGCGTCCAGGGAACGTACGAGAAGTCGGTATAGCGATCTCCGATTTATTACAAGCCGGCGGAAGCATCGAGTTATCTCCAGCGCTGCTTCTTGGCGACGTTACACTTAGTGAATATCAAGCAAATCCATTTCTTTATCGTTTCCGTGTTTCAGTCGCGACAGGATCGACATCAAATGGAGACAGAGATTATGGCTGGGGATTTCGATTCACAATTCTCGACGAAACCGATTTACGAATCGATAAACAGTTACAGGATTCACTCGTTAAGCTCGGTCATGAAATAAATTCAATCTATATGGAATGTACTAGAACGATTGATAGTGCCTCGGCAGAGAATCCCATTCGAATTCAAGAGCATATCGACTCTTGCTTTACAAACCTCTATGATCAACGGATTGCAGACGTACGTGAGATCGCTAAAGTTAAAAATTGGAACAAACCAATTTTTGAGGTCGGTATTGCCGGTGCAGCTTCATCGTCTGATTCTTCACTGAAACATCTAATTCAGAATAAATATGGACTATGGATGACAGGTGGATTTCCACTATTAAATGAGAAAGGACAAATTGTTATAGGCTTGAAAGCTCTCGTCGATCGAAATGCTTCAAATAAATTAGCCGACACTGAAGGCTCACTTGCAGCTCGAGGTTATATAGGCGGCAACAAGTTCAAAGGTTTTCTCGAAACAGATTGGATGATGAAGAAAAATCTATTGCCTGCCTTTAGCATAAATGTTGGAGGAGAGCTTAACGTGCTTAACGGAGTTTGGATTGATTGCTCAATCGGTATTTCGAAACAGAGGAATACGGAGGCGGCTTTGACAAATTCATTTAATATCAGGATAGCGACACCGGAGATGACATCAAACTAAAATATCGGTTGTTCAAAAATGGAATGATTGAAATGAACGTTAGATAATATATACCATTTAATATAGACAGAAGGAGATATATGAAAGACACAATGAACCAAAGAGTAGAGGCAATTAAAACGCTCCTCGGTGCTTTTAAGTACGAGCGTATCGTTTATATGACAATAACCGTCATCTCGTTACTCGTGCTTATCGGAAGTGCCGTATATTTAATCATCCAGTCGGAGGGTACAACGGAAACCATTACTGTAGTCGTTGGGTGGTTTGGTTCTTCGGGCGCGATTACCTACACTGCTGGTCGTTTGCTGAGGATGTGGAGCGAAGCGTTGCGAATACTCTTGCCATTAACGGAAGGAGAGAAGCCATGAGCGAAGAATTAAAACAGCTCGAAGAGAGGATTCAGAAATCCTCGAAAACCGCAGCGAAGATTACCGGTGTTGCCGGTATTCTTATCATTGCTGCGCTGATCGTTGGATTGTTCCAATTATTTCAATTGGATAGATCGGTGCAGGACAAGAAAGAGGAGATCGCTGCACTCGATAAAAGCTTAGAGGTAAGAAGAGAACAGGTTGATGCGATGAAAATGGAATTCCGAGATATGGAAAAGGAAGCATCAAAAAGTGGGAATATTCCATTACAAACGATCTTGAAAAAGCGAACACCAATTATCGCTCTCGTAGTTCCTCAGGCAAAAGAGAAATTAATACGAGAGCCGAAGGTTTCACAATTATCACCAATGAAAAATTATTTATTGTGGCTTGAAATTCCTTCAGAAAGAATTTCCGAGATACAGCGTGTCCGGTATTTGCTAAACGATCCAGCATTTAAAGGTCAATCGCTTGAATCAAATACTCCTGAAAACGGTTTCTCTATAGATTTCCAGTGGAGAGAATGCTTGGAGCATGTCATTATCACACTCATCCTGCAAGATCAAAGTGAAGTGAATCTCGATTTTGATATGTGCCGAGCATTAGGAATTAAAAAAGAAAAGAGATTGGATATGCGTATGCGATCCCTCAAATGAAAGATTACAATGAATCAAATTCCATCCACAGCAATTCTTGTAATCCCGTCTCCGGGATCCCACTTGCATGGCGCTGCCCTCCCCAGCGCTCGCAACACCCGGAGATGGGTTAATTTTTAAAATTGCAACAATTTATAACAACTGATTTCAGTTCATTGTGTTCACAACAGGTAGGTGAGGAGATTTTATAAAAGCTGTTGGATATTGTGAACGAGGCAAGTAACGAGAATGAAAAGGTTGCAAAACTAAAGATGAATATAGAAAAACTTGCGGGGACAGCAATTAAATTAATCAAGTTTTTAGTATAGGATACAAACTTTGAGATTAAATACTGATAAGGAAGATTCGTTGGTTTCTTTTCCCAAACCGAAAATATATCAACGTAAGTCAATACGTCTAAATGAATATGATTATTCGCTGCCAGGGACATATTTCATAACCCGGTGTTATAATAATAATCGATTCCGTAGGGGCGATTCATGAATCGCCCCTACGAATGACAATAGTAGAACGTAGACGCATGTTACCATCAAAGATAATCGGCAGGTTCAAAATGAATTCTGCCAAACAAATTAATCTATTACGATGTACACCGGGCGAAGCTGTTTGGCAAAAGAATTATTTCGAGCATGTTGTTCGAAACGAAAAAGCATTGCGAAGGATTCAAGATTACATCAATAATAATCCCGAACGATGGTCAGGTGATTGTGAGAATTCCCAAAAAATATGTAATGATGAATTTGAAGCTTGGTTACTGTCGTTTAGAAAAAATACCCTGTTTAAACCAAATGACAGAAGCAATAAATTTGTTGAATAAGATCGACAAACTAAGGTAATATCTAAGACCTTGCGGGGACAGCGATTAAAATACTTTGATTGATAATTAATGATCGATAAAACAATTTTTACAAAATAGAGGAGATGTAAAAATATGAATACACAGCTGCT
>JACQYX010000193.1 GCA_016207985.1 Ignavibacteriales bacterium
ACTCTCAAGCATTTTCCAGCTTACTGCTGTGTTCATTGATGCTCGTAGGGCTTGTAATTCACGATTAACCGTTACGGCTGAAACATCAGCCAACCGTTTCACTTTGTAATGGTCAAGGTGTTGCATTGTAAGGAAGGGGAGGGGGATGTCACCAACCATTTTTAAGAGGTGATTTAATGCAACCCTGTAAAAATCTACCGTAGCTCTGGAGTAATTACCCTCAGCGAACGAGAGAAAATTAATAGTAAATCTCTGCAGAGTGATTATTTGTTGTTTATCTCTGAAAAGTTCTTTTAAATGAGTGAGGGCTTTGATAGCATCGGTTTTAACCGTTGCACCTGTTGACTTCCACCGCCTTCTACCATCCTGTTCAAAGATAATGTAGTAGATGCCATTGGAACGTTTGAAGATTGAGAACTTGGATTTTTCGGACATTGCATCACCTTTTTAGTTAGCAATTCCGTTAGCAAGGTGTGAATTGTTCTTGAAAGAAGCGGGGTTTTATCAACTTCCTCCTCGTTGCGAACGAGGCGCTCTCCCATCTGAGCTACAGCCCCATATTTTTCTGTGCTATCTGATCCCGCCTGCGGCGGGATTCTCAATCCGACTTATAACTTAACACCTTCCGTCATTCGGAAACGTTAAGTTATTTCGGATTGGAAGCTACAGCCCCATGATTTTTACCATAAACAATCAAATATCTTGTTAAAATATAATGAAACTAACAGGAAGAAGCAATCAAAAGAGATCATGAAATTACTTGAATATAAAAATAAGTAGGTGTATATTAACGGAACGAAAATTTTTCCTCAATATACATCTCGAAGAATAAATATGGAAGAAAAAAAATCAGGCGGACTCTTACGATCATTTCCAAAAGTATTTTGGGTCGCCAATGTTATGGAGTTGTTCGAGCGAGCCGCATACTACGGCTTGAACTCCGTCCTCGCAATCTATCTGACAAACTCAATCAAAGACGGCGGGCTGGGATTCTCAGAACAATCTGTCGGCTTCTTGCAAAGTTTGATTTACGCTTGTACTTACGTTATCCCAATTTTGGGCGGCGCACTTGCAGATCGGTATGGATACAGAAGAATGCTCATCGTTGCTTTCTCGTTTCTCTCTGCCGGATATTTCATCAGTGGTAACATGAGTGCATATGGTGCTGTGTTCTCAAGCTTATTGATCATGGCAACGGGGGCAGGTTTATTCAAACCGATCATCAGTGGTACGATAGCCCGCACAACCAACGAGCAAAACTCCGGCTTCGGTTTTGGAATTTATTACTGGATGATTAACATGGGAGCGTTTTTAGCTCCACTCGTTGTCAGTTACATGAAAGGGTTTTCGTGGAATTACGTTTTCATTGCTTCGTCTCTATACACGGCGCTTATGTTTATTCCTACATTATTCTTCTATAAAGACCCGCCAAAGCCTTCGAGCACAAAAACTTTAAAAGAAGTTTTAGGCGGCATGGCAATGGTGCTTGGCGACGCACGCTTCATGTTGATGATATTCGTCTATTCCGGTTTCTGGATACTTTACTTCCAAACTTTTGGCTCGGTATTGTGGTTTCTTCGCGATTTCCTAGATGCAACACCCGTCGACAGAGCGTTCGCTTCCATCGGGATACCTCTCAAATTCGATTCCGAACACGTCACGGTTATCAATGCTGGAACGATCATACTTCTGCAAGTATTCGTCAGCAGGATTGTAAAAAACCTGAAACCGATACTCACAATGGTTGGTGGATTTATTATCGGCATCCTCGGATTCGTCTGCCTCGCTTTTGCATCGAACGTTTGGATTTTCATTGCAGGCATGATAATATTTTCAATCGGTGAGATGACGGCTCATCCAAAATATTTTAGTTACGTCGGGCTTGTCGCTCCTCAAGACAAGAAAGCAGTCTACATGGGGTACGCCTTTCTGTACGGAGTTGTGGGAAGCTTAGTCGGCTCAAACTTGGGCGGCGTTATGTACGAAGCGATGTTGAAACCGTTTGCCGGACAAACAGACGTCGAATCGACCGTGCGTACCTTCTGGCTGATATTTGCCGGACTTGGAATTGTCGCAGTGTCAGGACTTGTTCTCTACAACCGATTCTTTGCACAGGAAACTCCGCAAGCGAATAAAATATCCAGACAAATTATGTTCGCTATCTATTTCGGTTTAATATTTTTAGGTGGATGGTTCTCGTACGATGCGCTCATAGGTGAAACTATCGCATACAAAACGATGGTGCAGGCATTAATTATGTTTGTTATTGGTGGTGGTGGAATTTGGATAAGTTTGAAACAGCAAGGAAATTAAGACATGAATTATATCAGTCTCGGTAAATCGGGACTTAAAGTCTCGCGCATCTGTCTCGGCACAATGACATACGGTTCGCCTGAATGGCGCTCATGGGTTTTAGATGAAAAAGCCAGCAGACCGTTTGTCAAACATGCGCTGGAGCTTGGAATAAATTTCTTTGATACAGCCGTTTTGTACTCCGTTGGTAGAAGCGAAGAAATCCTCGGAAGAGCGTTAAAGGATTTTACAAGTGCGTTATATCGGGGCATCGAGTATGTTTGCTTACCAATTTGCAAAGACATTCCGAATTGCCGAGCGGCGCAATTTCACGAAATTTGTATCCATGCAGAATCATTATAATCTCATCTATCGCGAAGAGGAACGCGAAATGATTCCGCTGTGTAAAGAGGAAGGAGTGGCAATCATTCCATGGAGTCCACTCGCACGTGGTTTTCTTGCCGGCAACCGCAAACCAAGTTATGATGGCGATACAAAACGCGCAAAGACCGATAAATATGCTCATGATCTTTATTACTCGGAATCGGATTTTAAAATAGCAGATCGCGTTGTTGAACTTGCCAAACGGCGTAGTGTTAAACCGGCTCAGATTGCACTTGCATGGATTTTAAACAAGGAATTCATCACTTCACCTATCATCGGTGCTTCTAAAATAGAACAACTTGATTATGCGGTTAAAGCAATGGAGCTAAGATTGGATGAAATTGAGATGAAATTCTTAGAAGAATTGTACATACCCCATAAAATTTTAGGGCATTCCTGAGAAAAAGAATTTATCTTCACGCTCCGTTCGCGGATTCACAAATATCTTTAGCCCGGACAGCTAAAATATAACATTTACCCCTTTTCAATTACGACAATTTATCAAACAAAAAGATCTAGCAAACAAATTGATTTTAATTTTGTTTTACATTACTTTGTAAGTTAATATAACCGGAAGAAGAAAACAAGGTTATGACATTAATAAAGCGATTTATTCGATAATGGAGAATAGCTCATGAATGATAAAACCGAACTGAAACGAGTTGAAGAGCGTTTTAGAAAAATATCTGAAGGTTTTTTACGTTTTAGCGCAAATCCACTCGAAAACCTCAACCAGCTCACCGCACTTTGTGGAGAATTACTTGGAGGTGTTTGTGCGCTATACAATCGCCTCGATCAGGGTATGCTTTGCTCATGGGGTATGTGGAATACACCCCCCGGGTATAATCCAAAAGACAAACCTGAAGGTCATCTTTGTTATGATGTGATTAGACAAGCAAAAGACGAACTGTTGGTAATTCGCAACCTACCTGAAACACTCTACGCCCAGACCGATCCAAACGTACTCTCGTATAGTCTACAAACATATATCGGTAAGGCAGTAAAACTCGGGAAAGAAACTGTAGGCTCCCTTTGCGTAGTTTACCAAAAGGACTTTGTTCCAAGCAAAGAAGATCGGTGGATGATGGAAATTATTGCCTCAGCAATTGCTGTGGAAGAAAAACGAAATCGAGCGGAGGAAAACCAACGAAAAATTAACCAAACCCTCCAGATATTGATACGAGCATCCCCACTCGCAATAGGTGCCATCGATCTGGAAGGTAAAGTACAGACGTGGAATCCCGCTGCTGAACGAATGTTCGGATGGTCAGAGAAAAATGAGTTTCGTACAATACTCGAATTAGCGAAACAAAATAAGCCAATGCCGCATGGTGAGCTTCGGGTAAAGAGAAAAGATGGCTCTGTCATCGACATCGAAATCTCGAGAGCTCTATTACGTGATCCCGACGGGAAAATCCAGGGTATCATGGCAATGCACAGTGACATTACAGAACGCAAGCTCGCCGAAGAGGCAAGCAAGCGAGTTGAGGAGACTTTGAAAGAAAGCGAACAACGATACCGTTCACTGACAGAGTCTGCAATTACTGGAGTGTATTTGATACAGGAGAACCTTTTCCAATATGTAAACCCGGTTCTTGCATCCATATTTGGCTATGGTGTGGACGAGATCGTGAATAAGCTTGGACCCCTTAATTTGACAGCACCGGAAGATCGCGATGTTGTAAGCGAGAATATTCGAAGGCGGGTGGAAGGTGAAACCGCTCATATCCGCTATTCCTTCAAAGGACTCCGAAAGGACGGACAACGCATCGATATCGAGGTTCATGGAGCGCGGGTCGAATACAATGGTAAGCCAGCAATAATAGGAACTCTCCTTGACATCACCGAGCGGAAGCGAGCAGAGTGAAAGACGTTATCGGCAGTTAGTTGATTTATCTCCCGATGCAATTGCAATACACTGTCAAGGAAAATTAGTTTTCATAAATCAGGCAGGAGCTGAGCTTTTAGGTGCATCCAGTCCTGAAGAACTTATCGGAAAACCCATTATAGATATAGTACACCCGGATTACAGAGCATCTGTTATAGAACGGATAAGAACTATAACGACAGATGGTAAAAAAGCTCCGAGGTTAGAGGAAAAGTTCATTAGACTCGATGGAAAGGTTATTGACGTAGATGAAATGGCAATGCCTATTACATATCTCGGTATGCCTGCAGTGCAAGTTGTTGTACGCGATATCACTGAGCGCAAGCGTGCAGAAGAAACATTGCGTGAAAGCGAAGAACGCTATCGAAAACTTGTTGAAACCGCACCTGAGGTTATATACAGTCTCGCTGAAGATGGAACAATAACCACACTGAACCCTGCATTTGAAAGCATCACGGGTTGGTCATGTTCGGAATGGCTCGGTAAACAATTTATTCCTCTTGTTCATCCTGATGACGTACCACTTGCCATAGAAACATTTAAGAAAGCACTCAATGAAGAGAAGCTACCCCCATATGAATTACGTATTCTCTCTAAGTCAGGTGAATATATAGTTGGGGAATTTACAAGTACATCTTTGATTAACAAAGGAAAAGTGGTTGGAGAGTTTGGCATTGCCCGAAACATAACAGAACGCAAGCATGCCCAAGAAATGCTCGCAACTTCAGAAGAAAGTTACAGGGGACTTTTCAACTCACTCGATGATGCAGTTTATGTGCAAGACGCTGAAGGAAAATTCCTCGATTTAAATGAGGGTGCAGTTAAAATGTATGGATATCCACGTGAGTATTTTAGCGGGAGAACGCCGGAATTCCTCTCGGCTCCGGGGAAAAATGATTTGAAAGCAACTATGGAAGCTATACAACGAGCATTTGCAGGTGAACCACAGCGATTTGAATGGTGGGGGATCCGTAAGAATGGCGAAATTTTTCCAAAGGATGTTCAACTAACGAAAGGATCCTACTTCGGCAAGGATGTCGTCATCGCGATTGCAAGAGATATCACCGAGCGCAAGAGTACAGAGGGTGCACTGACGGAAAGTGAAAAAAGGTATCGAATTCTCTTCGAAGGTGCAAACGACGCTATCTTTATTATGAGCGAAGATAGGTTTATTGAATGCAATGATATGACTCTTAGAATATTTGGCTGTGAAAAGAAAGAAGATATCATCGGTCATAATCCATGGAATTATAGTCCACTTCAGCAGCCCGATGGTAGCGACTCAAGAGAAAAGGCGCTCAAAGTGATTCATGCAGCGCTGGATGGATTCCCACAACGCTTTTATTGGAAACATAATCGAAAAGACAAGTCTCTCTTTGATGCCGAAGTTTCATTGAATCGAATTGAATTAGGAGATAAGATATTTCTCCAAGCTTTGGTTCGAGACATAACCGAACGTTTTCAAGCAGAGAAAGCCCTTCGAGAGTCCGAAGAACGTTACCGCTCACTATTCGATCGGATGATGGATGGTGTATATCGAAGTACACATGATGGAAGGTTTGTCGATGTTAATGATGCTATGGTGAAAATGTTCGGCTTTTCAAGCAAAGAAGAAATGCTGAAGGTTGACATCAAGAAGGAACTTTATTTTGCACATTCAGACAGAGACAGTTTATTTTTAGACACTGGTCGCGAAAAAATTGAAGTTTTCCGGATGCGTCGGAAAGATGGATCTGAGATTTGGGTTGAAGATCACGGACACTATGTCCACGACGAGCAAGGGAACATTATTTTCCACGAAGGTATTTTGCGCAATATTACTGAAAGGATGCGTAACGAAGTTTTGCAAAATGCTATTTATCAAATTTCACAAAGTACAGATAAAGCCTTTACTCTCGATGATCTATATAAATCTGTACATCAAATAATCGGTACTGTAATGCCTGCTAATAATTTCTATATCTCATTGTATGACAAAGAAAAAGACCTTATTAGATTTCCATATTTTATCGATGAGGTTGATATA
>JACQYX010000102.1 GCA_016207985.1 Ignavibacteriales bacterium
GAACGCGCAGATACTGAGGCGGTTCGTAAAGGTGCTGAGAAAGCAATCGTGGAAGGATTGTTCGATGTCTCTGGCAATCAGAAACTAAAAACACTCCTTAAGCAAAATGAAATTGAATTCTCTGATGAGCTTATACTGCGTCGGGAAGTTTCAATTAAAGGACAAAGCCGCTCGTTCATTAACGATACACCCGCAACTACCACACTTTTGAAAGAAGTCGGAGATTTATTGGTCGATCTTCACGGTCAGCACGAGCACCAATCGTTGTTGCGGACTGAAACTCACATCGATCTTCTCGATGACTATGGACGGTTAGAAGGATTGGTGAACGAATTCAGTCAAGCATACAACAAAACGCATCAAATTCTCAACGAACTTAAAGATTTGAAAGCCAAAGAACAGCAGTTGATGGAGCGGCGGTCGTTGTATGAATTCCAGATAAAAGAGATAGATGCGGTCAATCCGCACGCAAGCGAAGAGGATGAGTTAGAAAATGAATTGAGAATTTTGGAAAACGCAGAACGGCTTTTCAGTGCCACCGAGCGGTTGTATCAAATGTTGTATGAGGGTGATAACGCTGTGCATGATCAGATAATACTTGCACGTAACGAACTTGAGAATCTCGCGTCAATCGATACATCTTTTGAAGAACCGAAGAAGGAGGCAAATTCTGCTGCAGCAATCATAGATGAGCTGGCAAAGTTCATTCAGCAATATAATTCAAAAATTGAATTTAACCCGGAGCGGCTCGAAGGAATTCGCAACCGCCTTGGCAATATTGCTCTTCTAAAGAAAAAATATGGTGGTTCGCTCGAAGCAGTGATACAGCTTCGTGAAAAAATCGGACGTGAGGTTGAGCTGGCAAATAATTTCCAGGCCGAGATCACCTCACTCCAGAAACGACTCGATGCCGAACGGAAGGTTACATCCGATATAGCACAACGACTTTCAGTCAAACGGCACGAGATTGCAAAAAAAGCAAATAAATCAGTCGTACAAGCTTTAGTCGAGCTTGGAATTCCGAATGCTGTTTTTGAAATTAATATTTCAACAGTTAAGTCAGCCGACAAAGAAAATGCTATCGTTAAGTCAGGAAAGGATTTTTTAGAAGCCACTCCGAAAGGTATGGACTTTGTGGAGTTCTACATCTCCACAAACATCGGTGAAGATCCGAAACCGCTTGTCAAGATCGCATCCGGTGGCGAAATTTCACGCATCATGCTTGCATTGAAAATGATACTTGCAAAATCAGACCGACTTCCACTTCTAATTTTCGATGAGATCGACGTTGGCGTTAGCGGGCGAATAGCACAGGCAGTCGGGCAAAGTTTAAAGAAGCTCTCTCAGTTTCATCAAGTCGTTGCAATCACTCATCTACCACAAATTGCTGGCTTAGCAGACGTGCATTTTGTTGTTGAGAAAGTTGAAGACAAACAGCGGGCAACAACTCAAATGCGGAAGTTGGAAATTGAAGAACGAGTAGAGGAAGTTGCAAAACTCATGAGTGGTGAGGAGGTAACCAAGAGCGGACTTGAAAGTGCAAGAGAGTTGATGGGGATGAAGTAGCGGTGAGATTTGAGCGATGAGCAGAGAGCGGGGAGCGTAGAGCATAGAGTATTGAAATAATTTGAATGATTATAATAATTAAAAAATTATAAAGGATTGTTATGAAAAATATTTACCGAATAATCTTTTCAATCTTTCTAACATTCATTCTTTTCAATTTTGGATGGACTCAGCAGCTACCGATTGCGAAGATCGTTCCCAAATACGACACACTTCATCACGATGTTCGGGTAGATAATTACTATTGGCTGCGAGACGATAGTCGAACAAATCCTGAAGTGATCGAATACTTAAAAGCTGAAAATGCTTACACCGATGTTGTAATGAAACCGACTGAGGCATTTCAGGAGACACTCTATAACGAAATAGTTCGCCGAATTAAAGAAACCGATCAAGATCCACATTATCCCGATGGCGGATATTTTTATTATACTCGAACTGAAAAGGGAAAGCAATCTCCAATCTTCTGCAGTAAAAAGGGAAGCACGGACGCTCGTGAGGAAATCTATTTCGATCAAAATGAGATGTCGAAAGGTTTTCGATATTATCGTACTGCACAAATGGAAGTTAATCCCGATGGAAACCTTCTCGCATTTTCTGTTGATACGAATGGCTCAGAAAACTACATCCTCAACGTGAAGAACCTGACAGATGGTACTATCCTCAGCGATAGAGTCGAGAACACTCAAAGTCTCACATGGGCGATGGATAATAAAGCAATTTTCTATACGACGGAAGACTCAGCAAAGCGACCATACCGAGTTTATCGACATACGCTCGGGAGTAAATCCTCGGACGATCAATTGGTGTACGAAGAAAAAGATGCTTTGTACACAGTTGGAATAGACCGAACAAGGAGCGACAAATATATTTTCATGATTTCATCTGCAAGTAATTCTGATGAATGGCGGTACATTCCTGCTGATCAACCGACAGCCGAATTTAAAGTGGTTGTTCCTCGTCGTCCAGAGTTCGAGTACAGTGTAGATCATTGGGGAGATTATTTTTACATCCGAACAAATAAAGATGCTAAAACATTTCGACTTGTCAGAGCACCGATAACGGATCCAAGCGAGAAAAATTGGGGAGAAATCATTCCATATCGAAAAGATGTTACGGTGGAGGGGATGAGGCACTGGATGGAACCGAAATACCTATCTCACTCGTGTACAAGAAAGATGTTAAGTTCGATGGTACTGCTCCGCTTCATATGTCGGGGTATGGTGCATATGGTTCGCCGACTCAACCGACATTTAGCTCGGTCAGATTGAGCTATCTTGATCGAGGGGTAATCGTGGCACTTGCACATGTTCGCGGCGGCGGCGACATGGGGCGTGAATGGTATGACGATGGTAAGCTGCTGAAAAAGAAAAATACTTTCACAGATTTCATCGCTTGTGCTGACCACCTTATCAAAGATAAATATACGAGTAAGGACAAGCTAACAATTTCGGGCGGGAGTGCCGGCGGTTTGTTGATGGGTGCTGTAACAACGATGCGTCCCGATTTATTCAAAGCAGTTATTGCAAGTGTTCCGTTTGTTGATGCATTGAATACGATGCTCGATGCAAGTCTGATGTATACTGCACAGGAGTATCTCGAGTGGGGTAATCCAAATGAGAAAGTGTATTACGATTACATGAAATCGTATGATCCATATGTGAATGTGAAAGCAATCGATTATCCAAATATTTTGGTAAAGGTTGGATTCAACGATCCGCGTGTCAATTATTGGGAAGGTACAAAATGGGCAGCGAAACTGCGTGCGAACAAGATAGATAATAACATTGTCCTTGTCAAAGTGAATATGGGAGCTGGGCACGCAGGTTCATCGGGACGCTATGAGCGACTGCGTGAAATTGCATTCGATTATGCGTATATTTTAAATCAGTATGGAATAACGAAATGAATACCATTAATGTTCAGGATGTTTTTGGAAGAATGATTGAAATTTCAAGTGAACGTTGGCAGCATGTTTGCCAACAACATCCTGAACTTTTAGATTTACAAGATGAAGTTAAGGGAACACTCGTCAGTCCAGATTTAATCAAGATGAGTTTGACCGATAAATCTGTGCGATTGTATTACAGATTTTATCCAGCTATATTAGGAGGCAAATACATACTTGTAGTCGTGAAGACCAACAAAAGAAATTTTATTGTAACTGCTTATGTAACAGATTATATTAAAGCCGGAGATGAATTATGGAAACGAAGAAGTTAAACTTTACTTACGATCAGGTCGGAGATGTGCTTGATATTTCTATCGGGAAACCTGTGAAGGCAATCTCAAATGAGATATCAGATGATTTTTTTATTCGCATCAACCCGAAGACAAAGAAGATAGTGGGATTCTCAATATTGAATTTCACGAAGAGAAGCTCAAAAAAGAATGGTGAAATCACTGTGCATATGCATGCTAATTTTAGTTTGTGAAGTAAAATGCCCCTCCAAATCTACAACACACTAACTCGCCAAAAAGAAGAATTCAAATCCTTACATGAAGGTGCCGTGGGAATGTACGTTTGTGGACCAACTGTGTATGGACACTCACACATCGGCCATGCGAAAAGTTACGTTTCTTTTGATGTAATCGTTCGTTATCTTCGTTACCTCGGCTATAAAGTTCTATATGTTCAGAACATCACCGATGTTGGTCACCTCACCGATGACGCTGATGAAGGCGAAGATAAAATCGAAAAACAGTCGAAAAAAGATCGAGTGCATCCTATGCAGATTGTTGAGATGTACACTAAAAGCTACTTCGAAGACATGGATGCACTTGGAGTTGTTCGACCGGATATTTCGCCGCGCGCAACCGGGCATATCATCGAACAGATTGAAATTGTTCAAAGCTTAATCAAAAAAGGATTTGCATACGAGAAAAACGGCTCAGTTTATTTTGATGTTACAAAGTTCAAAGAGTATGGTAAGCTTTCTCGCCGTCCGCCTGATGAAATGGAAGCAGGTGCTCGAGTAGAAGTGAATCCAGAGAAGAGACATCCAGCCGATTTCGCATTGTGGAAGAAAACAGAAGTCGGGCACATCATGCAGTGGCAAAGTCCGTGGGGGATGGGTTTCCCCGGCTGGCATATTGAATGCTCGGCGATGTCGATGAAATATTTGGGTGAGTCGTTCGATATTCACGGCGGCGGTATGGAAAATCAATTCCCTCATCATGAATGCGAGATTGCTCAGAGTGAATGCTCGACAGGAAAGCAGTTTGTGAAGTATTGGATTCACAATAACATGGTTACTGTTTGCGGAC
>JACQYX010000194.1 GCA_016207985.1 Ignavibacteriales bacterium
TTCCCTGAACTGCCGGTGTAATGTTAAATGAATTACGAACAGTACTTGTGTCGATAATATTTGTGAAGCCTATCTCAATGCTTTGGGTTAGAGGTACATTCTCTCTCCCGTCACTTGGATAAGTATAGCTTACACGGAACGGCCTGGTTGTAAATGAAGAAGTGAACGATTGCTGTAGTTGATTACCGTATTGATCCTTCGCAGACTGTTGAATGCTTATAGTGTATGTCGTATTCTCTAAAGGTGGAGTTGTGTAGGAGTAATAGAGATACGTTGAATCATAAGAGTCGACCAGCAGCCACATGCCGGGGATAGGAGGATTAATTTGTATGAATGATCTGATGGAAGTGTCAACCGGACTGTTGAATACTAAACAGATTGAGGTATATGAAGGAACATCGGTAGCGCCATTTTGCGGGTAGACAGTTCTTATTCTAAAATATGGTTCTGGTAAGAATGTCATTGAATAAGAGGGAATTAAAGAATTGCCATTGATATCCTTGGCTGTCGATGCAATTCCAAAAGTATATGTATTTCCGAGCTTCCATCTATGTGAGTATCCAAGTGAATCATCAACATAAAGCCAAATCAAATCGCCTCCAAATGAATATATTGAAAATGTGTCTATACGAATATTAAGACCGGGAGATGAGATTGAAAACGCTCGCTTGATCGTGGACTGATCCATTATCTTATTAAAACGAACCTGTATTATGTTTGAACTGTTATTCAACATTTCATATGGTCCGGTGCTGTTGTCGGGTGGAAATGTCGACAACACTTTTGGCATTATTGTCGGATCGGTGAGAGATTCCATACCGCTGCCGGGTGGTCCAACTGGGCCCATCGGACCTTGCGGCCCTTCGCAGCTCAGACTCAAGAAAATTAGGATCACTAAGTATAAAAAGATGTAGCCACGCATAAAACCTCCATAGATTGTTTGGTAAAAGGATTTTTATAATTTATAAATTAAATATTTTAGATGCAACCATTTAACCCATCCGCTGTCTTTTGTGCAGGAACTCAAACAGCGCATTGTCGAACGGTGTTGATGTATCCAATAAAACATAATCGATGTTGTGTTCCCGGCATTCTTTCTTATAAGTGTCGAGAAATTTCTTCATCTCCTGCTTGTACGCTTTCTGAATGTGCCATGGCTGTGTCGTCATCTCTTCCGATGTCTCTAAATCCTTAAAGACGGCGTCCCTTCCAAAAGCGAAGCTGCGTTCCATGGGATCGAGAATTTGCATGACGATGACCTCATTCTTCTTATGCCTGAAGTGTCTCAAAGCTGCCATTACCTCATCGGGCTTATCGAATAAATCACTAAGGATAATCACCAACCCTCGCCGCTTGATGCGCTCGGCAATTGTATGGAGTGAATCGGCTGTCGAAGTTTTATTACTCCCCGTTAACGACTCTAACTGGCGGAGAATTTCTTTGAGGTATGTCTTTGTTGCATGCGGCGGCATGTAAAGACGAACTCTTTCGTCGTAAATCGTGAAGCCGACAGCATCACGTTGTTGAACCATCAACTGGGCTAGCGCAGCAGTGATATACGATGCATATTCGAGTTTTGTCATCCGTCCGTTGGATGCATACGACATCGAGCGGCTCGAATCGAGAATAATGTATGATTTAAGGTTCGTTTCTTCTTCGAACTGTTTTACATAGTAGCGGTCGGTCTTCCCATAAATCTTCCAATCCAAGTGCTTGATTTCATCTCCGGGCATGTACTGACGATGCTCGGCAAACTCGACACTAAATCCGTGATATGGACTTTTATGAAGTCCGGTGATAAATCCTTCAACAACGAGTCGGGCTACAAGCTCCATGTTTGCAAGCTTTGCAACGACATCGGGCTGTAGATATTTTCGGTAATCTTGAAGTGTGTCGGTCACCTCTTCGTACCTTTCCGAACTTCTTCTTTTTTCATTTTACCTGTAGCAGCGACTTCCGAGCTCAAAGATTGTCCGGGGTCTTTTCCCAGTGTTGCAAGCTCAAACTGGGCAGAGGGAGCAAGCTCATGGTCGGGGTATTTTTGGAGAAAGGTTTCATAGATAAACTTTGCGCTGTCGAGTTGATGCAGCTCGTTGTTATAAATGAATGCTGAGAGAAACAACATCGTTGGTGCTTGCTTGCTGTCGGGGAACAATTCATAGAAGCGTTTATATGCCTGGATTGCTTTACGGGCATCCTTGAGGTCATTGTTGTACATGAAAGCAAGATGAACCAAAGAACTTTCAGCATAAGCACTGGTTTGAAATCTCTCGACGGCTTCTTCATACAATTGTGCAGCAGTTTGGAAGTCCTTTTTCTCTTCAGCAGCTTTGCCTTCCGTGTATAATTCGGAGTCAGTTTTGCGTGAACAGGAAACAAGTGAGAATAAAACCATTAAAGTTAAAATGAATCGCATACGGTAAAAACCTTCTTTTATTGCTGTAAATGATAAGTTGAGACTTCTGAATTATTCTTTTTTGTCATGTTGATCCCGCTCGAAGAGCGGGAGAAA
>JACQYX010000236.1 GCA_016207985.1 Ignavibacteriales bacterium
CGTTCTCATTCCGTCAGCGATCGTATTAGCCGTTGAGAGCTTGATGAGTTTTTTCTGTCGAAAAGATTGATAGCAATCGTTCGCACCTTCTGTTTCAACACCTATGACTTTTGTTTTTGGAGAAAGATATTTTGCCGCAATTGCACAACCGGAAATTAATCCCCCTCCGCCGATTGGAACGAAGAGATAATCGAGGTCTTTGATTTCTTGAAAGATTTCTAATCCAACTGTTCCTTGACCAGCTATGAGTTTCTCGTCGTTGTACGGATGGATGAGTGTATAGCCATGTTTGTCGATTAGCTCCTGTGTGGACCGTTCCCTGTCATCGGTTGAAGTACCGCAAAAGATAACTTCGGCGCCGTAGCACTTAGTCGCCTCAACTTTACTTTTCACTGAGTTGTGAGGCATTACGATAACTGATTTGATGCCGAAGATTTTGCTTGCAAGCGCCACACCCTGACCGTGATTGCCGGACGAATGCGCGATAACTCCGCGGTTTCGTTCTTCATCGGTTAGCGAGGCAATCTTATTGTATGCACCACGAAACTTAAATGCACCGATACGCTGGAAGTTCTCTGCTTTGAAGTAAACTTCGTTACCCGTAATCTGATTGAATGTGCGAGATGAGAGGAGCGGCGTTTTGTGAACCACCGGCTTTAAAGTACGATAAGCAGATTCGATATCAGTAAAATCCATAATCCATCACTTAGTAAAAAAACTGCAGAAAATGTAAAGGTTCAGAAAGAAATTTACATCGAGACTTCTGAATTATTCTTCTTTGTCATGTTGATACCGCTCAAAGAGCGGGAGAAACATCTCGATTCTCAAGAATGTGAGATCCTTCACTTAGTTCAGGGTGACAATTGGGAAGATTTTTCAGAAGTCTCCTATTTTTACTTTTTCTCGATCTGTTGAGATAAATAATTCTGAATACCTACCTGCTTGATCTGGTCGAGTTGAGCTTCTAACCAATCGATATGGTTTTCTTCATCGACCAGAATAGCTTCGAGCATTTCACGTGTGCCATTATCACCCACGGATACTGCGAGCTTGATATCGTTATTGTAATCTTCTATGGCACCGCTTTCAGCATTCCAATCGTTTTTGAACTGCTGCTCAACATTCGCACCGATGGACATTTTATTCAGTTTACTAACCACAGGAGCTCCTTCCAAGAAAAGAATTCGTGCGATCAGTTTCTCGGCATGTTTCATTTCTTCAATAGCACGCTTTTCGATTGCGTGGTGCAACTTTTCATAACCCCAGTTAGCACACATCTCAGAGTGTACAATATATTGATTAATCGCTGTAAGCTCGTCCGTGAGACGATCATTAAGCATTTTGTTGATTTTTGTATTTCCCTTCATAATGACTCTCCTTAATTATTAGATTGATAAAACAATTTTTCCAAAATTCTTTCTCTCTTCCATTCTTCGATGAGCTTCAGCCGCTTTCTTCAGTGGGAAAACAGAATCTACAACCGGTTGAAGCTGTCGATTACCAACACTTTTTTTGAAGAACTTCAATACTTCTATCATTTCACTTTTCGTTCCCATAAACGAGCCGTACAGAGTGAGATGCTTCGCATAAATATATCGTAAGTCAACTTTCCCAACGTAATCCGAGGTTGCACCACATGTAACTAAGCGTCCACCTTTTGCAAGGGCAGGAATACTCTTCTCAAATATTTCTCCACCTGTATGCTCGAATACAATGTCAACACCTTTCTTATTGGTCAATCGCTTGACCTCTTCAACAAAATCTTTCTCATTATAGTTAATGACCTGATCCACATCGAAAGATTTTGCCTTTTCTAATTTTTCATCTGAGCCAGCAGTAGTGATAACATGTGCACCGAAGAGTTTTGCAATCTGAATCCCGGCTGAGCCAACTCCACTGCCCGCCGCATGTATTAAAACCGATTCGCCAGGTTTTATCCTTGTTAAACCAACAAGCATATGCCATGCAGTAAGAAATACAAGCGGTATGGCAGCCGCTTGTTTAAAATCTAAACCTTCAGGAATCGGCAAAACATTATCGGCAGGTAGTTTCACAAGCTCAGCATAAGTTCCATCTTCTTTTGTTCCGAGTACATGATAAGCTCGGCACAGATTGTCCATTCCACCCAGACACATTTCGCAACGTCCGCAGGAAATTCCGGGAGAGATTAAAACTTTGTCACCGACCTTTAAAAAGTCAACGGCACTCCCTACTTCTGTAATAAAATTGATGGAAACGAATTGCCTTCATTTTCTTACTTCCTAATTAAATTGTTACCTTGACAAGATAGTGAAAATCACTGTAACCTTCAATCGACATTCAAATTTGATTATTCGAAGTTCTATACTAAGATTTTAGATCAGATTCTACTTAACGCTCCACGCTCTTGGCTCATAGCTCTTCGTTTGCTTCTCAATCACCATTTCGCTAATTTCACGATACTGAATTTCTAACAAAACAGATTAACCAGTAGGAGTATTAATGGATATTAAAAAAGGTTTAGAGAAGCTGCGCACAGGTTTTCACCCAACCTTCTGGGTTGCAAACGGAATGGAACTGTTTGAGCGTTTAGCCCTTTACGGTCAACAAATTATAATGGGTATTTATTTCCGTAATAAACTTGGTTTCAGCGAAACCGAAGCGGGTGGACTTTCGGGACTCTTCGGCGGCTTGATATATCTGCTTCCGATTCTGGGAGGAACACTTGCAGATAAATTCGGTTTCAGGCGTGCGTTCATGATCGCATTTTCTATGCTGGCAGTCGGTTACTTTTTGATCGGTTCTGTTGGCATGACAATTTTCTCGGGAATTTACGGCGGCTTGCCGCTCTATCCTGTGTTGGTTGTGTTTCTTGTTTTCACGGCAATTGGCGGTTCGTTTATCAAACCATCTGTATTAGGTACGATTGCAGTAACTTCAACTAAAGAGACAAAATCTCTCGGCTATGCAATTTATTATTGGCTTGTGAATATAGGTGCGGCGATTGGTCCTACTATCGCATACTTCGTAAGAGATGCAATCGGCATCGAGTATGTTTACCTCGTCTCCGCAATCAGTTGCGCCGCAATGTTTGTTGTGAACTTTTTCTTTTACAAAGAAGTGAAGAGCACTGCAACGGAGGTGGCTGAATCTCTTGGAACAAAGATGAAGAATCTCGTTATTGTTCTCGGTAATGTGAAGTTTATGATCTTCCTTCTTATCTTCTCGCTATTCTGGATTATGTTCTGGCAAGAATTTGTCATCATACCGTATTATCTTGTCGATTTTATTGATAAAGACGCACCGTTCGAGCTGATACAATCGTGGTCGGGAGCGGGAGCGATAATTGCATTACAGCTTATTGTGAACCGGATGACGAAAAATATTCCAACAAGAACAGCGATTGTTATGGGTTTTGGTGTTTCGAGTTTTTGTTGGTTGATAATTGGATTGAGCCCCAGCATTCCAACTATTGCAGCAGGTATAGTTGTTTTCGCTATCGGTGAGATGGCACAAGCACCTCGTTATTATGAGTACATTTCTGAATTGGCGCCGCCGGGACAACAAGGTCTATTTCAAGGATATGCGTTCCTTCCGATAGCAATTGCATGGTTCGTTGGCGGACCATTTGGTGGATGGATGTATGAGAACGCAAAACGCACAGGCGAGCCGGGAATTATTTGGTTTGTATTGTTTGGAATTGGAATTCTTGCCACCGTGTTGATGGCAATATATAATAAAGTTGTAGCAACACAGGAAGCGCAACATGTATAAATGGAACACACCTTAGAGGTCAACTCCGTCTCACGGAAAAGGATAAATGGAGCAAACCTTTGGCGAAGCCATGCCATTGGTAAAAGGTGTACTCCATTATACTGAGCATGAAAAACAATAATAAATCATCTCCATCTCTTTCCGAGGTTCACCGCTCGGTTTCGATTCCGAAAAACGTCGGGGTGCTAAAGCGTTTCTTTGCTTTCCTTGGTCCCGCTTATCTTGTAAGTGTCGGTTATATGGATCCGGGCAACTGGGCGACTGATCTCGAAGGTGGTGCGCGATTCGGTTACTCGCTTATTTGGGTTCTGTTAATGTCGAACCTGATGGCAATTCTTCTGCAAACGCTATCGGCAAGATTGGGTATTGTAACCGGCAGAGACCTCGCTCAAGCATGCCGTGAAAATTATCCTAAACCTGTCTCGATCATTCTCTGGATTCTGTGTGAAGTTGCGATTGCCGCGACCGATCTCGCTGAAGTTCTCGGCACTGCAATTGGTTTGAATCTTTTATTGAATATACCTCTTTTGTACGGTGTTATCATTACCGGTTTTGATACGCTTCTCTTCCTCATTATTCAAAATTTCGGTATCAGAAAAGTTGAAGCATTTATCGTGATGATGATTTCAACCATCGGTATTTGTTTTGGAATAGAAGTATTTCTCTCGGAACCGGTGTGGGGCGATGTTGCAAAAGGATTTGTTCCTCGTCTTACACCAGAAAGTCTTTATGTTGCCATCGGTATTTTGGGTGCAACGGTAATGCCGCATAACTTATATCTTCACTCGGCACTTGTGCAAACCCGCGATGTATGTGCCTCCGATGATTGTAAGCGACAAGCATGCAAATGGAATCTTCTCGATACGACATTTGCACTCAACGCTGCGTTTTTTGTGAATGCTGCAATATTAATCGTTGCCGGATCTGTATTTTTTAGAAATAACATAATTGTTACAGAAATCCAGCAGGCACACCACCTACTTACTCCATTACTTGGAACCACATTAGCGAGTACGCTATTCGCCCTTGCACTTCTCTCTGCTGGACAAAGCTCGACACTTACCGGAACGCTGGCAGGTCAAATAGTAATGGAGGGATTTCTGCAGTTTAAAATGCGTCCCGTTCTTCGCCGACTCATTACGCGGATGCTCGCTATCGTTCCGGCTGTCATCGTGATCCTCTGGAAAGGAGACGAAGGCAGTTACAGTCTTCTGATTTTTAGTCAGGTGATTCTGAGCTTACAGCTGCCATTTGCCGTTATCCCGCTGATTAACTTCACAACTGACAAGATAAAGATGGGATCGTTCGCCAACAAACCGATAGTGATTATACTTGCATGGATAACGGCAGTGATTATAATTGTTCTCAATGCACGTTTACTTTGGTGGACAGTTGCCGATTGGATTGCACAAGCTGGCAGTGCCGCAATTTGGATTTGGATTATTGCAGTGCCTTTCATTATTGGATGTACCTTGTTGTTAATGTACATGGCGTTTCCGAAATTATGGAGAAGAAGGAGAAAAGTTAGTATGCCGATACCTAAATTATCACTTTCACATCAAACATACACGAGGATTGGAGTCGCATTGGACTTTAGTGGTATGGAAGAAAAAATTCTTTCTCATGCACAATCCATTGCACAGCATCATAACGCTGCAATTTATCTTTTTCATGTTGTAGAGGGCGTCAGCGGACAAATATTCGGGAAAGAGGCATTTGATGAAGAAGCGCGCACAGATAAAGAACATATCGATAATGTGGCAGAGCAGCTCAGGGCATTCGGTTTTGAAGTTTATGCACATCTCGGATTTGGAAATGTGCCACAGCAGTTGGTAAAGCTTGCGAACGAAACACAAATCGATCTCCTCATTATGGGCGGTCACCGCCATAGCGGATGGAAAGATATTTTGTTTGGAACCACCGTGCCGAAAGTACGCCATTCGTTGAAGATACCAGTACTCGTGGTGTAGGGCCCTGTCACGAAGTGATCACTGTGTGACTCAAAGGCAGAGGTTTAGGAAAATACGAAGTCGGGATCTTTCAGCTCTTATTGACATGAATAAACAATATTTGACATTCGCTTTTCCTTTAGTTAGATTTGATTAGATAACGAAAATAAAAACTCATGACTTACAATGTAATCAATATCGACCGCGAGATTCTTGGAGGAACACCTGTTTTTACTGGTACCAGAGTGCCGATACAAGCGCTTTTTGATTATATTGAAAATAATGAAACACTCGAAGAGTTCTTAGAAAATTTTCCGACCGTATCAAAGGAAAAGGCATTGACAGTTTTGCATATCGCGGAAAAGTTCCTGACATCGGAAAAAGTGTTGAATGAAAATCTTGGTTGATGAAAACCTTCCCTCGAAGGTTAAATTTGACTTTGGGGTAGAACATCATGTAATGTCCGTTAATGACTTGGGATGGAAAGGGATGAAGAACGGCGCATTGCTGAGTAAAGCGATTGAAAATGGCTTCCAAATATTTATCACTATGGACAGCAGTATCCAATATCAACAAAACTTAATTAACCTGCCGCTCATTATCTTTCTCATCAAAGCGAAAAATAACAAGCATCAAACCATCCAGCCGCTGGTTTCTAAGATCAATGAAAAAATAAGAGGCAAAATTGAAAATGGAGTATACAATATCATGTAACTAATACTCTTTTTGTTAAAGAATATTGCATCAAAACAATAAACTACCAACTTTGCATCCCGCTTATCATTTTGCTACATTTTAGACATTCTTGCTAATCTAACCTATTGCACACGTGTTGAAATACCGGGACCTTTCAAAAAATCTTCGGGAAAACATTCTGGCAGTTCTTGCCGGCTCGCATACGAACGAGCAGTTGAACCGGCTTATTGCAGTTTCTCATACGCTTGCTAACTCGTTTCTCGCCAGCAAGGCA
>JACQYX010000103.1:0-3164 GCA_016207985.1 Ignavibacteriales bacterium
CTCCGTTACCCAACACATTTCTTCTCTTTAAATTATTCAGCACCGGAAGGTCCCGGATCCGATCACGAGCCGTTTCTTCAGAGAAGTGTTCCCTCGTTGGCGTTCGTCAGTGATGTTGGCTATCCCATCCACACCGCACAAGATAATTTCGAAAATTTCAATCCAGCCGGATTGAAAAGAACCGGCGATCTGATACTGAAGCTTGTCGAGCGCTTCGACTCTGGAATTCCATCACGAGACCTGGAAGAGTATTGGTTATATACTATCGGAAGCATCCCGATCTTCGTTCTGCTATGGTGCTTATGGATATTAATCGTAGTTGCTGTTTTAATAACCATAGTTGCCTTAATTATTGTTCGGAAAAAGCGTGAGCCGCGCCATTCACCCAACAGGATTCGCTGGTCCGGGTTAAAAATGTTTCTCTTTTCTCTGATCATAGTCACATGCGGCTGGTTTTCGTCCGATCTGATTGGATGGCTGAAAGGTGTTCGCCACCCATGGCTCAGTCACATTTATCCTTACTACATTCTATCGGTAATCAGTGTATTAATTGGTGGATGGACTGTAAAGCGGCTAGATAATAAAATACGACTCTCACAATGTCCCTACATATTCTTCAAGCGATCGATAATCATGCTGGTCGTCTTCTTGATTGGATTGGGAATTCTGAATCTGAAACTAACTGTCGAGCCGGCAGTCGCACTGCTGCTGATAAGTCTGGCGATGCTCGTTCGCAATCCGATCATAAAAATAATTCTTGCCGTTCTGTCTCCTTGGTGGATGCTGCGTCTGATTTTTTCGGAGTGGAGTGAATTATTCTTTCGGCAGATAGCAAAAGTAGATACAACAGGATTCGGTTTATGGTTTTTGGGGAATGGTAGTGTTGTTTTTGTTCTAAGTATTTATATCCTGCCATATCTTTTTGCAATCGCTGCAGTTGTTAATGATTCTCCCAGACTGAAAACGTTATGTGTAAAACTGCAATCCAATTTGACTCTCATAGTATTGGTCATATCATTCATAGGCTTAGGAATTTATTTGATGACATTACCTGTCTTCAATAATCGCTGGCAGAAAGAAATTAAAATCAATGAGGAGTACGATATCACGACATCATCGAAGAAGATTTCGCTCGAAAGTCCTGAATATCTTAGTGGAGTGCGTATTTTTCATGCAGGTGGTGATACACTTATCTCGTTAAAAATATCTTCGGTGGAAATTAAGCCATCAGGCGATTTCGACACAACATGGCTTAATGTGGAGCGCAAGATCGAGAAGCAGCAATTCGGCGATACTTCCCATTACGATATTGGTCTTGGCATCAGGGCGAAGCACCGACCGTACACAATATCGATCGCCTATTATATTGATGGTAAAGATTTGAATGCGTTTGATACACCGTTTCAGTTCCGTACGAACAGGAAGAAAGAAAAGCGTATCGAGTGGTACTCGTTCCCCGACTCAATTCTTACAATTCCTGTAAGATTTTCAGTGATTGGCAGTGATACAGTGAAAGAACGCATCGAAGTAACATTCAACAAACTCGCTTATCCGATGGAAATAAAGGGAGAGATGATCAATTTGATTCCGAGGACGAAGGTTATAGCGAGAAATGAATATGAATGATAAACGATATAGCTATCTGATGATTCCATTATTGAATACCTCAACGATCAGACTCTGCAATCTCTGCTATCGCTTTTATATGTCTATCATTCGTTCCGCAGCAGCCGCCCAACACCTTCAATCCGTACTTTTTATTTAACGATACAATCGCTTCGGCGAACGGTATCGGTTCTTCAGTTTCAAGCTTTCCACTTCCATCCAGCTCTTCCGGTCGTTTCTTAGATGTGTTCGCTTGCAATCCGATGATTCGCTTGCGTACACGATCGGATGAGTTGTGCGGATGCATGATCGCCTGCTCGAAAACATATGGATGAACGCAGTTGATCATGTATCCAATGGGCGGGGGTAATACTTTCTCGTCTATCTCTGTGATTGCAGTATGAAGGGATGTTCCGTCGAGGAGTGTACCTTCGGGATAGACCACGAAACTGATTACGTACGGAATTTCAGTCGCTGCCATCGCCTGTGCCATACCTAACGATTCGGTGAAACCCGGTTTATATGAATCTCCTTTGCATCCCATCAATCCACCGATGAAAATCTTTTCTCCATATTCTTTGTATTGACTTCGAATTTCATTGAGGAACCTGTAACAATCACCATTAACATCTTTATGACTCAGACCGGCAAGCTGCAATCGCTCAGGATTCGCACGCCATGTGGGGGTGAAGAGAATCATCGGTAAGTTTTTAATTTTACCTATCTCGATATACTGCCTGAATATTTTCTCGAGGATTGATCTTCCCTCTGGATCATATATAAATCCCGCGTGCATGATAAACGGATCCAACTCAGCAGAGAATTCTCTTCGTAACCGCTCTATCACCGCGCCTTCGGTGAGAATCAAGCGCGACTCCCGAAGTAATGTTGAAAAATCTTTCCTCATCCGGTCTTGAAATCTTTCAGGTATAATTCCATGTAAATCGCTCCAGTTACAGGATTATACCGATACGGCTCAACTTGTTTGAAGCCAAGCTTTTTATATAATTCAATCGCTTCTTTCATCGACGGCACAGTGTCCAATCGCATCGTTTCATAACCGATTCTCTTTGCCTCATCGATGATTGCGAGAGCGAGGATTTTTCCTAATCCTTTTCCCCGAAATCCAGTACGAACGTACAGCCGCTTCATTTCACAATTTCTATCATCGATTTTTCGGAGAGCGACACATCCGGCATTTTTTCCACCGATACTCAGAAGCAACAAAGCCCCGCCCGGTGAAGAATAATCACCCGGCAATTCCGACAGCTCTTTTTCAAAATTCTGGAAACAGAGATTGAATTCAAGCGAGCGCGCATACTCGAGGAATAATTCTTTCACACTATTTATCTGCTCGGCAGTTTCTGCCTTTGCAATTGAATATTCTATAATAGACATTGAGTTAATGGTCGTATAAAAGTGAATTTATCAATTTACAAACGCCCACCCCGCAATGAACGAAGGATCAAACCCTCGATTGCACCATCTAACTTCGCTTCCCAACTGCTTACCACAAACGGTTTATAAAGCCACGTCCAGGATCCATGAAGAACTTCAAC
>JACQYX010000103.1:3191-4141 GCA_016207985.1 Ignavibacteriales bacterium
CTTCAACATTGATGACTCGGGTTTTTCCATTCGGGACATCTTCAAACATCCATAGATGGCATGTTTGCAGGCTGCCTGTATTTTTCTCCCAACATACGGATCTCTCGGGAGATACTGTACTTACGGTTTCAGTGGAAGTAGTTTTAAAGAGCGGAAAACCTAAATTTAGGACTTGCTCAAAAGATGCACCGGCTATCCATCCCGGACTCCCTATCCATTCAGCAGAGACAACTAATTGCGGAGCCCAGCGTTTCCAATCGTTCATATTGATCCAAGTATTCCAGACGGTGGACTTCTGTAAATTTACTTCCCTCGATGCAACCACCACGATTGTCTGCCAATTCGGCTCGGCACTTTTCATATTTTGAAGTACAATTTTTATCGCTTTACTTTCATCGGGAGTTTTACCTTCGGCGGGCGGCTGAATAAAAGAATATAAAAACAAACCTCCAAGGATGATAACAGCAATCAGGATAATCCAAAATAAAAGTTTCAACATGAGGACAGAGTCCTTTCTATTATTGAACAATTATAGTTGTCAGGTGAGTAAATTTATTTTTTCTTCGTTTGAAATGCAAATATCGATGTGTATTTGGTATACTCGGCACCGACTGATAAGCCAGAAAGATGGTCACAGCTCAACCGGCTATTAAGTGTAGTATCTCATTCATATCACCTGGCAGATCGGAATCGAACCGCATCATTTTCTTCGTTACAGGATGTATAAAACCGATAGTCTTCGCATGAAGAGCTTGCCTCGTCATAATTTTAAGTAGAGAGTGGACCTCTTCTTTTTTCTTTTTATCAGTACTACCCCATGCGATGCGTCTGCCACCATACGTGGGATCACCGAAAACAGGATGACCTACGTGGTGAAGGTGAACACGTATCTGATGTGTTCTTCCCGTCCGCAGTTTCAATCTCACAAGAGAAAGATATATGAACTCTTT
>JACQYX010000231.1:0-1773 GCA_016207985.1 Ignavibacteriales bacterium
CGCTTTCGGTGTTCAATGGATTTAGTGGTGTTGTAACTTCGGTGCTGATTGGATTCGATCCTCATCTCCGTATCGAGAAACGTGGCAGCTTTTCCTTGTCTGAATATTCTTCGATTGAAAATATTTTGAAGTCTAATTCAGAGATTGCCGGTTATTCTCCCTTCGTTACCGGTAAAGCAATGTTAACGACAAAATCTTTCAACAAGGTCGTTTTTATCCGTGGTATTGACGAAAACCGCATCGCTGAGGTCTCTGGTTTAAAAAATAAAATTGTTCTCGGAGCGTTGGATTTTAATGAAATTGATAAAGTTCCAGGTATTGTAATCGGGCTGACGCTTGCCGATCGTCTTTCTTCAATACTTGGTAATGAGATTATTGTCTATAGTCCGAATAGCATTCAAACGGTTCTTAGCGGTATCGGGATACCATCGGGAACAAAATTCAGAGTTACTGGAATTTATGAATCGAACAACAGAGAGTATGATGCGAACTATGCATACATCTCACTACCGATTGCGCAGCAAATGTTCGGACTTGAAGAAAAATTCAATGGAATCGAGATCCGGTTGCATGATTTCAGTAAGGCAGAGAACGTTAAAAATGAATTGCTGAAGCGGCTACCTTCCGACTATTCACTATTTACATGGTACGATCTGCATCAGAGTCTGTATTCAGTGATGAAGATCGAACGGTGGTCGGCATATATTCTTCTCAGTCTTATAATTCTCATTGCGACTTTCAATATGCTCGGCTCTCTCACGATGGGCGTGATCGAGAAACAGCGTGACATCAGTGTCTTGAAAGCAATGGGGATGACACCGAAAAATCTTATCCGACTCTTCATGTTCGAGGGTTTACTCATCGGGATAATCGGTACGGTTCTCGGTATTCTCATAGGATTGATAGTGCTTTACTTGCAGGTGCATTACCAAATATTTCCACTGGATACATCGATCTACATCATTCCGGCAATACCTGTTGAAATACACTGGTCAGATTTTATAGCGATTTCTATTGCTTCACTCGGATTATCATGTTTGGCATCATACTACCCTGCTCGGCGAGCAGCATTAATTCAAACAGCAGAAGGATTGAGGTGGGAATAATATGAAAACACCGATTCTCCAAAGTACGAATGTACAAAAGATTTTTACCAATGATAAAAAAGAATCTTCACGACTGCACGTTTTGAAGGGAATTGATTTTATAGTGGAGGAAAGTGAAATCGTTTCAATAGTAGGTGTTTCAGGATCGGGTAAAAGTACATTGCTTCATATTTTAGGTGGATTAGATCGCCCGAATGATGGTAAGGTACTCTGGTCGGATATTGACATCTTTTCATTGAATGAAGAAGCGCTTGCTAAAATACGCGGCGAGTATGTTGGATTTGTTTTTCAGTTTCATCACTTGTTATCTGAATTCACTGCTCTCGAAAATGTGATGATTCCACTTATGATTCAAAGTAAGAGCAAGTCTTTTGCCGAAGCTGATGCACAAAAATTGCTTGAGGATGTTGGATTAGCCAATAGAATCGATCATAAACCTAACGAACGCTCCGGCGGGGAACAGCAGCGTGTGGCTGTTGCTCGAGCACTTGCAAACAAACCGAAGATTGTTTTTGCCGATGAGCCGACTGGCAACCTCGATTCGATAAACAGTCAGCAGATACACGAGCTGCTGATTGAATTGAATAAACAACAGAAGCAAACATTCGTTATCGTCACACATAACGAAAAGTTTGCTGAGCAATCAAACAGAGTATTCAGAATGGTA
>JACQYX010000231.1:1905-6330 GCA_016207985.1 Ignavibacteriales bacterium
TCATGTCATCATTTTTAATAATATTATTAATTCCTCTTGACATCCATCGTAGCTTTCCCTATATTTTCCAACAATGATAAAACAAATTGAGGTTCTCTATGTCTAATCCAAAAGAAATTGAAAAGTTAGAGCATTTACGACGACTCAAAGAAAAAGCTCAGCTTGGCGGCGGCGAAAAGCGTATCGAGGAACAGCACAAGAAAGGTAAACTTACAGCCAGAGAACGCCTTGAAATACTGCTCGATCGCAACAGTTTCGAGGAGATCGATCTTCTGGTCGAGCATCGTTCCCACGACTTTGGCTTGGATAAACAGAAGATATTAGGCGACGGAGTTATTACCGGCACAGGTACCATCGATGGACGGCTCGTCTTTATATTCAGTCAAGATTTTACTGTATTCGGGGGGTCGCTTTCAGAAACACATGCTGAAAAGATTTGTAAGATCATGGATATGGCAATGAAAGTTGGTGCACCGGTAATCGGACTGAACGATTCCGGTGGTGCTCGCATTCAAGAAGGCGTAGTCAGTCTTGGTGGTTATGCAGATATTTTCCTTAGGAACACGTTAGCGTCGGGTGTTATTCCCCAAATCTCTGCTATTATGGGACCGTGTGCTGGTGGTGCGGTCTACTCGCCTGCGATTACTGATTTCACTTTCATGGTAAAAAACACGAGCTATATGTTTGTCACCGGTCCTAATGTGGTTAAAACTGTAACTCACGAAGATGTAACTTTTGAAGATCTCGGCGGGGCGCTTACTCACGCTACGAAATCAGGCGTTGCACACTTTGCATGTGAGAACGAGATCGAGTGTCTACAATCTATTCGTAAGTTATTCGGGTTCATACCTCCAAATAATCTAGACGATCCACCATCAATCCAATCTAAGGATGATCCAAATCGGAAGGAAGAGAAATTAAATACGATTGTTCCGGAAAATCCAAATAAACCTTACGACATTAAGGACGTGATCAAGTTAGTCGTCGATGACGGTGATTTTTTAGAAATACACGAGTTGTACGCTCAAAATATTATCGTCGGCTTTGCTCGGCTCGGTGGTAAGTCTATCGGAATAATCGCGAACCAACCGGCTGTCCTCGCCGGTGTATTGGATAATGATTCATCGATTAAAGGTGCAAGGTTTGTGAGGTTCTGCGATGCTTTTAATATTCCTCTCGTAGTATTCGAAGATGTACCGGGATTTTTACCGGGAACAGATCAGGAGTGGCGCGGAATTATAAAGAATGGAGCGAAATTACTCTATGCTTTCTGCGAAGCTACGGTTCCGAAAATCACGGTGATCACACGAAAGGCGTACGGTGGTGCTTATGACGTTATGAACTCTAAACACGTTCGTGGTGATTTTAATTTTGCTTGGCCCTCGGCTGAGATTGCTGTTATGGGACCGAAAGGTGCAGTCGAGATTATTTTTAAAAAGGAGATCGAAAAAGCAGAGGACAAAGAAAAAGCAATTGATGAGCAGGTTGAAGAATATCGCCGGAAATTTGCAAACCCCTTCATTGCTGCGGCACGTGGATATCTTGACGATGTAATCGAGCCGAGCGAAACAAGACCAAGATTGATACGGGCACTCCGAATATTAGAGAATAAAGTAGATGGGAATCCGAAAAAAAAGCATGGTAATATTCCACTATAATATGAGATTTATCACTCCTCATTGAAAAAACCCTTGACATTCTTCCTGAAAACCTATATATTTTCATCAATTGTTTATAAACAAAAATGAGAATATTGAGAACTATTATTGAAGAAGCTTAGCATATTATATATTATCCTTATCGTTATTTTATTCGGTTGCACGACTGAGAGATCAGTAAAAAATTCTCAAAGCACTCAACCACTTCCTCCTACCGTTTTTGCAACCCTCGTTGATACGTTATCTAAAGATGAGATGGATACTGCTCATGGCGATAGACTTATCGCCGAATCGAGTTATGATGAAGTCACGATTCAATTGCTTGAAGCTGCCCGTCAGCATTATTTAACCGCCTTAGACGCCGAGGCACAAGGTGACTCGACACAATGTTCAAACGAATTCGAGTATGCCATCGGTATTTTAAATGAATTGGCTTACTATCCGAGCATCGAAAATAATCAAGATTTTAACGACCTCACGCGCAGTCTCGTAGAGGATTATGAAAGATATATCGCAAACATCGACAGCTTAGGATCACAGACATCTATTTTTGCATTGAGGCAAAAGCTTAATCAAATCGATGAGTTGACAGAGTCTGTTGACGACGACACGCCTAAAAGAATTATAACAACAACATCGGTTCCATTAGTAATTAATGGTCATGTCGAACAAAATATTTCATTCTTCCGAGGCAAAGGTAGACGCCATTTTGAACGTTGGTTGTATGTTGGGGGGAAGTATTTCCCGATCATGGAAAAAGCATTCAACGAAGAAGGTGTACCTGAAGAATTAATTTACCTTTCGATGATTGAAAGTGGTCTCAATCCCATTGCCCGCTCATGGGCGAAAGCTGTGGGAATCTGGCAATTTATAAAAGGGACGGGTAAACTGTACGGTTTGGATGGAAATTTCTGGTATGATGAGCGAAGAGATTTTGAGAAAGCGTCAAAAGCTGCAGCGCGGCACTTGAAAGATTTATACAACGAGTTCGGTGATTGGTATCTTGCATTAGCTGCTTATAACTCGGGGGCGGGGCGTGTCTTCCGTGCCATTAGGCGAAGCGGTTCTACTGACTTCTGGAAGTTACGACCATATCTACCACGCGAGACAAGGAATTACGTCCCTCAATATATCGCTGTTACGGTGATGGCACTTGATCAGAGCGGTTATGGTTTTAATGTTAAGACGGCAGATCCACTGGAATATGAGTATGTAAGTATCAATGAATCTGTTGATCTTTCGATATTGGCAAAATGTGCCGATACGGATGTCCAAACACTCAAAGATTTGAATCCCGAATTGCTGCGATGGTGCACTCCACCAGGATACAAAGGATATGAACTAAGGATTCCTGCCAGTAATGGTGAGATGTTTGAAAAGAATTACGCGAATATTCCCGATGATCAAAAACGTGATTGGATTATTCATAAAGTCCGTAAACGAGAAACACTTGGTGCAATTGCAAAGCGATATGGTGTGACTACGCAAATGATTATGGAATCGAACCATTTAACCTCGAGCACGATATCTATCGGGAAATCATTGGTGATACCCGTTCCGGCAACGTCAAAGAGTTACGTTTCAACGCTTACTGATGAAAGTTCGGACCAACCGTCAAAGCGAGTTAGCCGAAAAGCAAGACTTCTCGCCGAAGCTAAAACCGGTAAAGGGAAAATTCTGTATCACATCAGGAAAGGCGACACATTAGGGAAGATTGCAGAATGGTTCAATGTTCGTATCAGCGATTTACGCAGGTGGAATGAAATTCCGTACGGGAGTTCGATTCGAGCCGGCGCGAAACTTACGGTGTGGGTACCGAAGGAAGATATCGAAAAATTCGCGCGTATTAATGACCTTTCGGAATCTGAGCATACTCGATTATTAACAGTGAAAGATTCAGAAGAAAACAATTATCCCCCGACTAAACGCTCTGGCGAGTATTGGGTTAAGCATCATGTGAAAGCCGGCGATAATCTTGGTATGATTGCCAAACAATATGGTGTTGTTGCCGAGGATATCAGAAAATGGAATGGACTTACATCATCGACGATACGAATTGGTCAGCGATTAGAAATTCTCCTCGATGGTACTGGAACAACTGTATCGAGTAATAAAACCAATCCTCAAAAAGGAATCACTTATACCGTCAAGAAAGGTGATACACTCGAAAAAATTGCGTCATCTTTCCGTGTGACCATTGAGCAGCTCCGTTCATGGAATAAGATTAGAGGTAGCAAGATTGTTGTCGGTCAGGAGCTTGTAATAAATTCCTGATTCGCTCTTCTGTTATTTCTCCTTCCTAAGTTTATAATTTTACCATCCAATTATCATTTTATCATAAATTGATTTTCAGTCAACTTTTTGGTAGATTAAGCATGAATTTTTTCTTCGTATGAAGATATACCTTCACATAATTTTAGGTAAAGGTTTTATCTCTAAAGGAATGATTTTTTTTCCGCCTCAGGCGGATTGAATTTTGAATTGATTTGGAGAGGTGTCTGAGTCCCGCCAGAGGCGGGTAAAGGTTGAAGTGCTATGATATTTTTTCATTGTTTGGAGAGGTGCTAGAGTGGTTGAATAGGCCGGTCTCGAAAACCGGTGTGCTCTTTATGGGTACCCAGGGTTCGAATCCCTGCCTCTCCGCAAATCTTGAAGCGGATAGGTGATAGGGTTCTCAGCCGAAGGCTGATCCGCCTCTGGCGGAGAATCCCTGCCTCTCCGCAAATCTTGAAGCGGATAGGTGATAGGGTTCTCAGCCGAAGGCTGA
>JACQYX010000232.1 GCA_016207985.1 Ignavibacteriales bacterium
CAGCGTGTGAAAATGCTTTACTCGATCGGTCTTGCAATCGGAATTCTGCTTGGAATTTCAGCCGTATTTCTTGTCTCGAACACAATTCGCCTAACGATCTATGCAAAAAGGAAATCGGTACAGACTATGAAATTAGTCGGTGCTTCTAGGTGGTTCGTACGGGCACCGTTTATTATTGAGGGAATTTTACAAGGATTTGTCGGAGGGATAATTGCATCCTTAATTATTTATTATCTGCTAAGTGTTGCTGCCAATCTTATCTCGAATGAGCTTGTCCAGTTCTTCCATATCGATTTCACATTTTACATTAGTGTGGTTTCGGTGGGTATCATACTCGGATTTTTCGGCAGTGCTATCTCGGTACGGCGGTTTATAGGAGAAACGGTAGGGGGATAATATTTGGTAGACTGGGAATCCGCATATCTTAATTGATTATGCGGGATTACCGTCTTTAATCCTTAATCAAATCCGTCACAGAAAAACATCCAACATTTAATCATTTTTCTTGCATCTTTCTTTTTCTTTTCCTACATTTTTCAACGTGATACTTGAGACCAACCAGATCACAACATCATTTATCTTGTTCTTCAATTACCATCAAATTTTTTTTAAAAAATTATTAATTAAGAAATGCGCGCGCTCGTACAATTTTATAATTCCTCAGTCGGCAAAAAACTGATTGTAGGATTGACCGGTATCCTCTTGATCGGATATCTGATCATTCATCTTTTTGGGAATCTTTTAATTTTTCGGAATGATTGCGGTAAAGCTTTCGATACTTATGCCGAGATCTTACCACAGGTTGTAATCATCCGCACTATCGAGATCGGTCTCTTCCTGATTTTCATTTTCCACATTGTTACAGCGGCTTATACTTGGTTACTAAACAAACAGACGAGGGATCAGAATTATAAAGTCCGGAAACCGGGGCAAACAAGTCCGCTGACTTCGAGAACAATGTTTTTTTCCGGCAGCATTGTATTTATTTTTCTTGTGGTGCACATGCGGCAATTCTGGTATAACTCACGTTATGAAGCAGGTGAGCATTACTCGATGTATGAAGTTGTAAAGACGACTTTTAGTGAACCGGTCTATGGTATCTTCTATCTGATAGCGATGTTCCTGCTTGGATTCCACCTCCGGCACGGTTTTCAATCGGCATTCCAGACGTTCGGACTCCGGGATAAAACTTATGCACCGATCATCGAGTGGTGCGGGATAATTTTTTGGCTGTTGATTCCTCTCGGCTTCGCATCGATGCCGTTATTTTTTCTTTTGAATTTTTGATTGATTGGATTTTATTATGGTATTAAATTCTAAAATACCCGAAGGTCCCATTCAGCAAAAGTGGGATAATCATCGTTTTAACATCAAACTCGTAAATGCGGCGAACAAACGGAAGTATACAATCGTCGTTGTGGGCACCGGATTGGCAGGCTCCTCTGCTGCTGCATCGCTCGCAGAGTTGGGATACAACGTTATATCGCTTTGCTACCATGAATCGCCTCGTCGTGCACACAGCATCGCAGCACAAGGAGGTATCAATGCACCCAAAAATTATAAGAACGATGGCGACAGCATTTGGCGACTCTTCTACGATACAGTCAAAGGTGGTGACTATCGGGCTCGAGAAGCGAACGTTTATCGACTTGCTCAGGTAAGCGGTAATATTATCGATCAATGTGTAGCACAAGGAGTACCGTTTGGGCGCGAGTATGGTGGATTATTAGATAACCGTTCGTTCGGAGGTGCTCAGGTTTCAAGGACTTTCTATGCTCGTGGTCAGACCGGACAGCAGCTCCTACTCGGTGCGTATGGTGCACTTTCACGTCAGATAAATTCGGGGAGAGTAAAATTTTTCGGTCGGCGGGAAATGCTCGATCTCATCGTCATCGAAGGTCAGGCACGAGGTATTCTCGCACGAAATATGGAAACCGGTGCACTTGAATCCTACATCGGTGATGCTGTTGTTCTTGCTACCGGAGGATATGGAAATACATTCTATCTCGCTACGATGGCGAAGTATTCAAACGGTACCGCGATTTGGAAGGCACACAAGAAGGGCGCATTCTTCGGCAATCCTTGCTTCACCCAAATTCATCCGACGTGCATACCACTCTCGAGCGATTATCAATCAAAGTTGACGCTTATGAGTGAAAGTCTGCGTAACGATGGTCGGATATGGGTACCGAAGAAAGCAGGGGATAAGAGAAATCCGAAAGATATTCCTGAAGAAGAAAGAGATTATTATCTCGAGCGATTATATCCCTCGTTCGGGAATCTGGTTCCGCGCGATGTCGCATCGCGCCGAGCGAAAGAAATGTGTGATAAGGGATTCGGCGTGGGATCGACAGGTTTAGCGGTTTATCTTGATTTCGCAGATACGATTAAACGAAATGGTAAGGAATGGGTGGAAGAAAAGTACGGCAATTTATTCGATATGTATCATGAAATAACTGCCGAGAATGCATATGAAACACCGATGCGAATCTATCCCGCCGTTCACTACACCATGGGCGGATTATGGGTGGATTACAATTTAATGACGACAATCCCAGGATTATATGTTATCGGTGAAGCTAACTTCTCTGATCACGGTGCTAACCGACTCGGTGCGAGCGCACTCATGCAAGGGCTCGCCGATGGATATTTTGTCATCCCATATACGATCGGTGATTATCTCGCATCGACAAAATTTCCTCAGATCAAGCCAGACCATCCGGCATTTAAAGAAGCTGAGCGGAATATTCAGGAATTAATTAAAAAGCTTCTTTCGATCAAGGGAAAGCAGACAGTGGATGAGATTCACAAACGACTCGGCAAAGTTATGTATGATCACTGCGGTATGGCACGCAACGAAGCAGGATTGAAGAAAGCCCTCCAATTGATCCCCCAGCTCCGTGAGGAGTTTGAAAAATTCGCATACGTTGCAGCGTGGGAATATAAAGGTAATGGATTGAACTGGGAGTTACATAAAGAACCGCTTGCGTTTGAATATGTGAAGCCATCGACACGCAGCTACAAATGATGTTGGATCGAATTATTATTTAGGAAATAAATTTTACATCTTGGATTTTTTATTTTAAATTGATCTATGAATTTTACACTGAAAATCTGGCGGCAACACGATAGAAATTCGAAAGGAAAATTTGTCGAGTACAAAGCATCGGACATTTCACCCGATATGTCGTTTCTTGAAATGTTGGACGCGGTAAATCGTGATCTTGCTAAAAAAAATGAAGACATTATCGCTTTCGATCACGACTGCCGTGAAGGAATATGCGGTAGCTGTGGATTATACATCAGCGGGCGTGCACACGGACCCCAGCGAGGCGTAACAACATGCGAATTGCGTATGCGGCATTTCCATGACGGAGAAACGATAGTCGTTGAGCCGTGGCGTGCAAAAGCGTTTCCGGTTATTAAAGATCTTATAGTCGATAGAACGGCATTCGACCGGGTTATTCAATCTGGAGGGTATATATCCGTTGACACGGGCAGTACACCGGAGGCGAGTTCTATTCCGATACCAAAAGCAAATGCAGAAGAAGCGATGGACGCCGCAGCCTGCATCGGTTGCGGTGCGTGTGTCGCCGTTTGTAAGAATTCATCTGCAATGTTGTTCATGAGTGCGAAAGTATCGCAGCTTGCGTTATTACCGCAGGGGCATGCAGAGCGGAAAATCCGCGTTCAACGGATGGTTCATCAAATGGATAAGGAAGGTTTTGGTCATTGCTCAAATACGTATGCGTGTGAACAAGAGTGTCCGAAGAAAATTTCAGTCGCACACATTACTCGTATGAACAGAGAATTCATCCGTGCAGCATTTTGGTGATTATGGATGAGTCATTAAGTTCTCTATTAACTTCAAATCCGATCGGGCGAGTTGAATAACCCGCCCGATTTTATTTATAGAGGCAAATATTAACAGTACAAGTCGTATTTTGAGTCTATGGTTGAGGACCTCTATGCCGGAGCTTACCGTTAAGTGTTTCTATTAATAACTCGTAGTCGATAGGTTTTACGATAAATTCATCCACACCTAATCGTTTTCCAATAAGCAGTGTGTTGCGATCCATTTTTTCCGTCATGAATAAAAAGGGTATTTGCTTCGTGTAAGGAGTGCTGCGAATGAATTCATAGAGATCGAAACCCAATGGACCCGATTGGAAATTTATTTCTGATAGGATGAAATTCGGAGTAGCAATCTTCAAACATGCCGTAACTTCCTCCAAATTTCCCGGAGCGATGACTGCAAAGAAATTCGAGCGCAGTTGACTGCTTATCTCGAGTAGCGTTTTATCGTCCTCGTCGACTACTAAGATAGTGCCGCGTATTCTGTTTTTTCTAAATTCTCTAAGGAGGGCAGCTTCGATAACGGAGTGATCGATACGGGATATCTCAAATTTTTTTCTCAGGGTATCGATTACTTCAGGTGTGAAAGCGGCAAGTCCGCCAGTCAGCCAAATTTCTTGCAATGATTCTTTATATAGCGTGTTTTTAATGTCTCGTTCGAACTCCAGAAGTTTTCCTTCTGAGATATTTAATTCACGCTGCATTTTTCGAATGATTTCTTCCTGTGCGGCGGTTGGTCTGCCGCTCTGCCACGACTCTTTTAAAATTGCGCAGAACTTGAACTCCCTCTCCGTATCGGCGGCAGAAATCCCGGGCTTATGTCGAAGCTCGGTTAGTCGCTGCTTCAGCGCTTCTGCGAATGTATTATCCCGGATCCAATCCTAGTGCTTTATTAACCTGATCAGAAGCTTTGTTAAAGTAGCCATTATTCAGAAATTGTTGTGCTGAGTTCAAAAGAGTATTTACCTGATTGATCTTTCGCTTAGAAACGAGGTCTCTGTATTTTTTTATCTCTTTATACATACTGTCATCAAGACCGACGCGCTGCGATAGTTGTTTGATTAGAAATTGAATTCGATCTTGATAAGAGCGTGCAGTTGTATTTTGTGGGTGAACGGTAAATACTTTTTGCAGCATTTCATCCGCTGCTATGTATCGACCTTCACGTATGTGTTTGTCTGCTTGTCTGAGCCACTCATCAATTTGTATTTTTTGCATGGCATCGATGGTAGCTGTTCTAATATTTTCCATATTAAACCTCTTTTCTCATGAGGTGAATATAGAAACTTATATAAAAATATTCAAATCAAGCCGTTTGCGATCAGCGATGATAGTTTGATTTGACTTTCTCAGTTTTCTCGGCTATCTTAAAACCGTTCTAAAAAGATAAGAAAACAGATAAAAGACTTTGATTTCAATTAAATAAGGATACCAATAAAAAATTGACCCAAGATCAAAAAATACTAATTCCCCGATTCCCCTTTTTTACTAAAATAGTTGCAGGTTTCGGATTCATCATCCTGTTTCTCGTGGTGGCAGGACTTTTTAGCTTACTCCAATTGTTACCGCAAGATGAAACCGAGTTTAAGATTCTGCCGATGATCCAATATCTCGATAAAATCTTTCAGGCAGAGATCGAAGCTACCCGTAAATATTTCGAGACGAAAGAGGAACTTGATAGTCGCAAGTTAGCATTGACATCAGCACAATTTCGTAAAGTAGCTGACTCTCTTTTTCAGTTAACGAAAGGATCCAACCTGCAGCGTTATATTGACACTGTCATTACTTCGCATAATGATTATGAGGATTTTATTGATCAACAGAAAGAGTATATCGATAAAAAAAAGGATTTCATCTTATTGAAAGTCCTTGATACGATGACTCCTATAACCATCTCGATTCAACGACAAATCCTTCGAATCAGGGAAGTGCATATCCCGAATCTCAATAATGCATTGATTAATTACAATCAAAGAATGTCGAATGCATTAGAGGCAGGAGTGGTGATCCTTCTGTTGGCTCTTGCTATCGGTAGTGCTTTTGCTTTTCTTCTAGCGCGTACTTTCACTAAGCCGATTCAGGCATTGCAGGCAGGAACGCAAAAAGTGGGTGAGGGGTATTATGAGACTGTACCCATCACATCGAGAGATGAGATAGGCGATTTGACGAGGGCATTCAATCTGATGAGTGAAAAGTTAAAACAGTTAGACGAAATGCGGATGCAAATGATGTCGGAGATTTCACACGAGATGCGAACTCCACTTCAGGTTATTAAAGCGGGTTGTTACTCAATAATCCATACGAAGGATAGCCCGCAGCTCACACAACGGCAGAGGGATGCTGTAGGGATGATTCATCAGGCAACAAATAGAATCAACAGCTTCGTAAATTCTTTTCTCGATATAGCTAAGATGGAAGCCGGTTTGATGAAGTTTAACCGTGAGCAGCTTGATCTGGTCGCTCTGCTAAGTCCGTTGGTACAAGAGGCTCAGTTGATTGCCCAGACAAGACAGATAAATCTGGAATTCCAGACGGATGATTTTCCGCAGCTAATGATAGATAAGGAGAGAATGAGTCAAGCACTCAGTAATCTTCAAGCACTCAGTAATCTACTTTCGAACGCGCTAAAATATACACCCGATAACGGTCGGATAACTGTCACACTTAAGAAAGTTACCGATGTTGTCGGCACTGATAAAATTCCAAAAGATTGCGTGAGGATCGATGTTCAAGACACTGGAGTCGGAATCCCTGAGACTGATTTAGGTAAATTGTTTAATAAATTTTATCAAGCTAAGAATGTTCCTCTCGTAAACGAAAAAGGATCGGGTTTAGGTCTGGCGCTCGTGAAGCACGTTTCGGAAGCTCATAATGGAAAAGTCAGCGTTCAAAGCAAAGTAGGGGAGGGTTCAACGTTTACAATCGTTATCCCGATTTAATTATCGCTTGCGATATGATAATAAAGGAAGCTACGAAATTGTTCGTAAGTGATGTTGAAAAATTTGCCCAGAAGAAATTTCATTTCAAGCCGGAGATTGAATATCTTCTAGAGCTCTCGAAGGAAAACAAATTGGAACAGGTTTTTGATGAGCTCACTTTTTATGCTAAGTTCGTCTCAAATGCACATAATATATTGAATCGAACCGGTATGGATGGCACCGATACAGTGAAGCTCTCCGATGAATATAAGCTAAATTTGCAAAGAGCATATTCCCTGCTAAGTACGCTGACTGAATTTGCACCTGATGATGTGAAGAATTCTTTCGCTAAGCGCATTCAGATCGTTTCACCTGATAGTGTGGAAAATTTACTATCGTTAATGTATGAGCTTAGCTGGGTGAAAAATTATAATCTTGATAAAGAAAAAATGGTGGGATAAATTTACTTGTCAACTAAATCAAAAATAGCTTTGGTGGTAATAATAATTACTGCAATATTCTGGCTTGGCGGGATTAATATTCGGGCGATGGTGGGTTATTATCTTCTTCAGGTCGGAACGCTCGATTTCAAGCCTGTCCTACATCCATATGTTGAACGGGCAGTATTCAGCTTGGTGGCGCAAAGCTCCATCGTTATTGATGTCGCATATATTTGTCTTTGGATCGCGGGTCTCGTCTATTTGCGGACGGCCAAATTGCAGCTTAAAGAAAATGGTTGGCTTATGATATGTGCTATCCTTTTTTATTTATTCACACCGGTCGAAATTTACACTATGATACTCGATTTTAAAATGTGGCATCTTGAGTACCTCGGATCGGATGATTTAGTCGAATTCAGGAAGCTGTTCATTCATCGTCTGGCTGCACTTTCAGGTGTGCCTATGATCGCCCTATTGAGCTATTATACTGCAATTATCGTTGTGGTAATCCAACCCTTACGTAGAAAATCTCCAGATATTGAATCGAAATCATAAAAGGTAATATCTCTCTCAATCCCTATGAATTTCCAATCGTTCTCACGACAGTACATACCGCTTGCTTTAA
>JACQYX010000233.1 GCA_016207985.1 Ignavibacteriales bacterium
CACGAGCATCCAAAAGCTGCATTCCCTCAACACCATTTACCACACCACGATTATAAAGATCACTCAATGGTTGCTCTTCCTCAGGTGTTACAGCAACGATCAATTTGCCGCAGCGGTTAGTCCAGACACCTGAACGATCACACTCTGCATATATCTTCTTGTTTGCAGCGACACATAACTGAGCTTTCAATGATCCTGCCGGATAGTAGATGCCAGAATGGATGACTTCACTATTTCGGCTGCTGGTTTCCTGACCAAAAGATTCGTGCCTCTCAATTAAGAGTGTGGAAAATCCATGAAGTGTGCTCTCCGCAGCACAAGCAAGACCAACAACTCCCCCGCCAATAATGACAACATCAACCTCCATTAGATTTCCTGATCAATCGCTTTACTGCTGCTCTCGATTTTGATGTGGGGCTAAAAAACAGATTCTTTATGACTGAATAACCGACCGCAGTGAGAAATGAAAAAAGATAACTATAATATTTTAGTGTTGAAGGTTTTCCCCAACAACGATACGAAACTTTGTGCATTTCCCAAATATAATCCGGAAGAAATTTTAGGAAATGCTTTCCCGTCTTAGATTTCGCGTGAAGTCGAAAGTTTGCTATCGGTTTTTCAAAATGATGGAGTTTATATCGTTTCCCTAACCGAATAAAGAAATCACAATCCATAGCGTAAAACAAACCCTCGTCTAAATATCCAACTTCCTTAAAAACATTATATCGAAAGAAAAACGCCGGCTGTACAAATTCGTATCGCCACTTCCAGTATCGTATCAAAACTTCAGGTGATACACCAACAGAATACAATGGACGACTTACTCTGCCACCTTCATCGACTTCAAAACCATCCCCATAAACAACCATTGCTTCTCTATCCTCGAACTTACTCGCCACAAGCTGAAAAACGTTCGGGCAATAGGTATCATCTGAATTTAACCACCCAATAATTTCACCCGTTGCCATTTTAAATCCTTTATTCAAAGCATGTGATTGCCCACGATCCGGCTCCGAGATCCAGTGCAAATGACTATATTTTTTAAGAACGTCCGATGTCCCGTCTGTCGATCCTCCATCGATAACGATATGTTCCACATTATAATAATTTTGTGAAAGGACGCTTCGTATATTCGCCTCAATAAATTGAGATTGATTGAACGAGGGTGTAACAATCGATATTTTTGGGAAAAGCATAGAGAATCTATTGAACACGCGATGAATACCACTCAAGCGACCGACGGATCCCCTCTGCTAACGATACCGATGGTTTCCAGTCTAACTTCATCAGTCGACTAACATCCAATAATTTCCTTGGAGTACCATCTGGTTTGGATGGATCATACTTTATGTCACCCGCAAATCCCACAATGTCTTTTACCATGCGTGCTATATCCCTTATAGTATTATCGACACCGCTTCCAACATTTATCAGCTCGCCGATATCTCTGTAGTCGTATCGTTCCATCAGGAACACGGCGGCATCTGTGAGATCATCTACAAAAAGAAACTCCCTGTAAGGCGAGCCGGTTCCCCACAAATAAACAGCCGTATCTGTAATACCGATCTTCTGAAGTGCATCTATAATTTTCTTGACATCATTCTCCTTCACGAAATCATCCAATCCGAAACCGAGTCGATAAATGTGCACATCTTTTACTACAAGGTTATATTTTTTCTCATTTAACAACTTGGCAAGATAAAACTTTCGAATTAACGACGGCAAGACGTGTGCGGTTTCAAGATTGAAGTTATCGTATGGACCATAAAGATTCGTCGGCATGATGGAAATAAAATTCGTCCCGTACTGTTCGTTGAAGTAACGACATAATTTGATAGCTGAGATCTTCGCAATGGCATACGGCTCATTCGTCGATTCGAGATATCCGCTGAGGAGATATTCTTCTTTCAATGGCTGTGGTGCAAGCTTGGGGTAAATACACGATGAGCCGAGATTAAGCAGCTTCTTGACACCAAATTTGTAAGCTGAATGTATGACATTCATCGCAATGGCAAGATTGTCGTAGATGAAATCCGCCTTGTAAGTATTATTTGCAAGTATACCGCCTACACGGGCAGCAGCTAGGAAAACATACTCCGGCCTTTCCTTCGAAAACAGATCTTCGACATCACCCTGACGCATAAGATCGAACGGTGGATATTCTCTGGTGATCAGATTATTATACCCTTTTTCTTTCAGCTTTCGGACGATGGCAGAGCCAACAAGTCCGGTGTGCCCAGCTATGTATATTTTAGATTTATTTTCCATCCTAACACTCTGTTTTTGATCCTTGAAAATTCGTGGTTAAAACTTTTAAGGTCGGAGGTCGAACTTCCTCCCAGCTAAGGAACTGGGAAATAGTCCCGCCAGCCAGACCCGCCTGACTGTCGGGCAGGTGTCGGGCTGGTCTACTGTTGACCTCATTAACCCAAAAGGTCGGAGGTCGAACCTCCTCCCAGTTAAAATGCTAGGAGGTAGTTCTACTACCGACTCCGCCAAAAGCTCGGAGGCAGTTCTACTGCCGACTACAACGACTTCGATCAGTTCATCGCTTTAATTGTAACATTCAATTTTTATTATCGAATGATCTCCTATAATATAATTCCTAGCACTTAAATACAACCAATGTTCTCGTTCGTCAACAAATCCTTTTCTAACCGTATTATTGTGCATGTAATTTAATTTTTCTTGAAACATTTTCTC
>JACQYX010000234.1 GCA_016207985.1 Ignavibacteriales bacterium
CGGAGGCTTCGGCTGGATAAGACTAAATAGTGGCACTACAAACAATTTATCGGCTGTAGCCTTTATTGATGATTACTATGGTGTGGTAGTCGGAGAATTTGGTACAATTTTGAGAACGACTAATGGAGGTTTACAATGGACTGACCAATCGATTAGATCAGAATTATTTTATTTCTATGGAGTTGATTTTCTTGATTCATTGATTGGGATTGTAGTTGGGACTTCATACAATTGGTGGGGATACGATAGGGGATTAATTTACTATACTTCAGATGGCGGCGGGCAATGGCTGGATATTTCAAACCTCCTGCCCTTCAATACTGGTTTTTATGACGTAGAATTTATTGACACTAGTACGGTGGTTGTCTTAGGTGCCTCATGTTATATTCTTCTATCAACCGATCGAGGCCAAACGTGGAATCAACAAACGGTAGGTTCTAATTTTGGTTGCATTAGCATGTCTTTTACAACCGCTGATTTTGGTTTAGTAGTAGGTGGTTTAGGGGGAATGGCCCGAACGAACGATGGCGGAATTACGTGGGATAAAATATCCAGAAGTTCTGCTAATAAATGGCTTGTTGAAATAACATTTACAGATACTGTGAATGCATATGCAGTTGGAGAGAGTGGTACAATATTACATACCACCGATTGCGGAAGATTTTGGGGACCTCAGCAAAGTGGTGTGCCAGTTTGGTTAAATAGTATAACATTTGTTAATCCGAATTTCGGCTTTGTTAGTGGTGATCTTGGTACGGTACTTCAAACTTCCGATGGGGGAATCAACTGGCATAAACAGATTACAGGAACTACTGAAAATCTTTGGGATATATTTTTTATAAATTTTGATACAGGATTTGTAGTAGGGAATTGGGGTACTATTTTGCGTACGACTAATCATGGAGAAACATGGACATCGATGAATAGTGAGACACCAAATAATATATATGGGATTCACTTTATAGATCAAACAACTGGTATGATCGTTGGTCGTTATGGTGAGATTCAACGAACAACTAATTGCGGCGTTTCATGGCAAAGCATTCAGAGTGGCACATCGTATGATCTTGCCGAAGTATTTTTCCTTGATAAGAAAAAAGGTTGGATCGTAGGTGGAGATTATTTCGAACATGCCGGTATTTTACTTACTACAACTAATTCAGGTATTTCTTGGAATTTGAAACCCATATCCACAACCCGATTGAAAGCGGTATTCTTTATCGACAGTTTGAATGGTTGTGTCGTCGGAGATTACGGTACAATCCTAAGAACAACAGATGGTGGTGTCACTTGGGTTATTAATAACAGTCCAACAAATTCATGGCTTAGTGGTGTTTATTTATTAGATTCTTCAAGAGGATTTATCATTGGAGGGGGCGGGACAATCCTTACAACAGGAGAATATTATTCACCGATAGATTTTGTATTTCAACATAATTTCGTTCAAGATTGGAATATGGTTACTATTCCAATAGCATTGGATGATTACTCGAAAATCAATACCTATTATACATCGATTTCACCTGCCTTTACTTTTGAAGGTATTTATTCAACTAAAGACACCCTCCAGAATGGTGTTGGGTATTGGTTGAAATTCTCAGCACCTAATATTTTAAATCTCATTGGTAAGAGTATAGTGCTTGATACAATTGATGTAAATGCCGGTTGGAATATGATTGGTTCGATATCTTACCCAGTTTTAGTTTCATCAATTAAAAGTGATCCCCCAGGTATGGTTACAACAAATTTTTTCACATATTTGGAAGATCAATATGTTATAAGTGACACAATAAAACCGGGGATCGCTTACTGGGTAAAAACAAATCAAAATGGAAAACTAATCCTCGATACCGGAATTACGCTGAACTACCAATACAATCTTTCATCAACCGCAGTCGAGGGACACATTAAAATAATTCCGGACAGTGAGTTACCACCTGCACCACCTGAAATAGAAATAGTACACACTACAACTCCTACTAACTTTGTTTTACATCAAAACTATCCAAATCCATTCAATCCATCAACAGCAATCCGATATCAAATACCATTCAGTTGTTGGGTGACATTGAAGGTGTACAATGTACTTGGTCAAGAAGTTGCAACACTGGTTGATGAATCCGCCTCAGGCGGACAAGATGCAGGATTCAAGTCCATCAATTGGAACACATCAAATATCCCGAGTGGGGTGTATTACTACAAACTAAAGACAGAGAAATTTACTCAAGTCAGAAAAATGTTGTTGATTCAATAAACAAAACTTTGAGATAAAACTATGAAAAAGTTTATCGTTTTAATCCTTCTAATAAGTGCAGTAACGAATGCACAGAAACGTTTCCTCGTAACACCGAACAGCGAGGCAATTCCGTTAAAAGCTGGTGAAAGCTCCATTGAAGCAGCACAGAGGATGGGACTGGTTTCTACAACTTATCAATATCCAAAGTACACTACTCCTTCTTATCCTTCTGAGGTAATCTTCAATGCCGGTCATAAGATGTTGTTGGCAATGTGGTACGTTGCTCCAGCAAGTGGTACTATCGATACATTTTATTTCATGGCAGGTCCAATAGTTGGGGCAAAAGATTCTATTGTATGGTTACGTATTAATCAAACAATCATCGGACCTTACTATGGTCCGGGTGTTGGTGTTTATGAATCTGCTCCTCCGTGTCAGGGTTGGGGTTACTGGAAAACCACCAACGATTTTGACAATGGTTTAGGGGCGTTTCTAGAAGATTTGAGTCGAACTGAGGATACTACATGGTATTCTACGATTCAGAGCGATACAAATTCACGACCACCTTTTTCTGCGGAACTTTTTGGTCAGGGTATTTATCTCGGAGTCACAGTGCATCCTAATCAGATAAACCGTGTGGATTGGGCTGGGACTGGACTTGCTCCATGTGTAAATACAGGTGACCAATTTTTTATTTCTTTAAGAATAAACTCTTTAAATACACACTCTCCAATCGATATACCAACCACATTTGTTGCTAATGTATCAAATTCTGCAATGCCATCACGTAATTGGGTATTTTACGAACATCCAAGTATATCAGGTGAAGGACCTGACGGCTGCGATTGCGGAGGAGTTGAACCGTGGCCCGTCGGTTGGACTGCGCGCGGAGGCCCAACCGGTAAAAACGATGGTATGACGTTTAACTGGTGGTACACAATGACCGTAACAAGCGACGTTGCACCAGGCGTTGTTAGTTATACAAAACTCTCACACACTTTTTCAACATCATCTCGAAATCTTACTGCAGAAATCATAGATGAAAATCCCTACGAACCAGACAGCGCCGGTGTTGCCTCAGCTTATCTTGTCTACTCAGTAAATGGCAGTCCAACAGATACGATTCCGATGACACATGAGAGTGGAAATAATTGGACAGCGACTATTCCGGGTCAATCCGAAGGATCGGAAGTCCAGTATCACATCACAGCATATGACATCAAAGGAAATCGCAGCCCTGGGACATACGATGGTTACAAAGTCTATAATCCCAATACCTACTACTCACTCGACACTTCCTATCCATACTCGTGGATTGAAATCGATACCTCTGGTACACAAATCACTAACTGGTTCCGACCACCATTGGCACCACCTCCCTATTCGAATTATCATGTAGAATCTAATGACGTAGGCACAGCCGGACCAATCGATATTGGGGGAGCATTTAAGTTCTTCGATATGGATATGCGATATGTCTGGGTGAGTATCGATGGTTCATTATGTCTCTCCAGCGAAATGACAGATACGATTCATGTAGAAAAGATCACCGATCTATATCCTCCTTCAGCTACTGGAATACCCGGTACTCTCTCACGAAATTGCATCGCACCGATGTCGAAGAACTTTATCCTATCCCATGGTGGTGTGTATTTCAAACAGATCGGTGATTTATTTATTATTGAGTGGGATTCCGTCAAATGCCGGCTTGATGAAACAGATAGTGTAACTACCTTCGAGGTTATTTTAGATCGTAGTGACAATTCGATTACGTTTCAGTACAAGGATGTTGGGAAATACACAGCAAGCGGGAGTACTCTCGTTGGACTTCAAGCTGAGCCGACAGAGAAATGGTGTTTTGTAAATTGGAACGGTTACCCAATCGAAACACGTTTACGGAACGAGAAAGCAATGAAGTTATTCACAAACCATAACTTCCAAGCGGTGAGTGGCTGGGGACTATACTCAGCACCTGTCAATTTATTTAATAAGAATAAAACCGAAGTGTTTCCAAATTCCTCATCAAAAGCTTTCAAGTACAAGAATGGTTATCTAGTCGCAGACACGATTGAAAATGGAGTTGGTTATTGGTTGAAATTTGAAGGCGACCAAATCCTTCGTCTCGGCGGCACAAAATTATTGACCGATACCATTGATGTGACACAGGGATGGAATATTATTGGATCGATATTCGATACGGTAGATGTTAATTCCGTGATCCAAATTCCCGACTCAATTATCTTGACACCATTTTATGGTTACTCAACCACGTCGGGCTATAATGCCACAACCTCAATAGCGCCGGGAAAAGGTTACTGGATAAAAACTAAAATGGATGGTAAAATCATCTTAAAATGAGAAAATGATTTATCGTAAAATGTATCTGTCAACCAAAAGGAGACTTATTATGAAATCGTTTATTGCTGTATTCTTAATAACAACCACTTTCTGCATCGCTCAGCAGCGGATACTCGTTTCCCCGAACAATGAAGTCATCAAATTAGAAAAGGGTGAAAGTGCAATCGAAATCATTAATCAGCAGATAGAAAAAAATTCAGGTAACCACGAATGCCCAACCGGTTATTGGGATTTCCCCTATTATACATTCGGTAACCAACCAGATGTTCCACAGCTTATTTATTACCAGAGCATAAAACAAAAAGACTTCATTTCTACTTGGTACACAGTACCGGCAAGTGGAACGATAGATACTATTTTTTTCTTTATGGGCGATTTAATCGGAGCAAGAGATTCATGTGTATGGATAACGATTGAACAATCAAAGATTTTCCACTCTTTTGGACCGGGTCACACACCATATCCGCCGGCATGTATCCCATGGGGTTATTACATCTCTACCTACTCCCCATCTGGCATTACCCCTTTTTTAGAATGGGCAACGGATACAACATGGATTTCAACGATTGGTGAATCGTTTCCACCATCACAATCACCTGCTGGATGGCAATTGTTTGGTCAAGGAGTTGGTTTGGGAGTCACGGCGAGACCTGGGATCAACGTTGTTAATATTGCCGGAACAGGTCTTGCTCCTATTCTTAATCGAGGTGAAAGTATGTTAATCAGTATGCGGGCACATGGTTTATGGTCATTGTGGGAAGAAAAAATCACTCAATTTGGAATGATTAAAAACGATTTTATCTCCGACACACTACCTTCACGTGCATGGGTATTCTACAATCGTCCTGATAGCTTACTATGTGGATATAGTAATCCCCCAAAAGGATGGTGGGCAATCTCAAATAATTTGCCCTTGATCTGGTATAAAATGTCTGCAAAGACAAACATACCTCCTTACATACAAAGATTAGAAGGCGGTGATGTAACACATACACTCTATAGTTATTCACAGGTGGTTACCTATGAGATATACGACTGCGACCATGAATTTGCTGACAGCTCAGGTGTGGCTTCAGCTTTCATTCAGTGGGCAAAGGCTGAAACATATGGAATAGAATTCATCCAAC
>JACQYX010000235.1 GCA_016207985.1 Ignavibacteriales bacterium
ATCGTATCCAAAAGCATCAGAAATGGCGCTGGGAAAGACGATTGCTTTTGATCTATCATCGACGATACCCGGAAGTGAGATCATATTCCAACCTTGTGCTACATGCATCTCGAGTGAATCCTTCTGTGTATGGATTATTTCAATCGCATGAATCGATTCATCGGAAATACTCAGACTTGTATCAGTCCACATATTTATGTTAAAGATTGTTCCATGAGTCGCGTTGTCACGGATTTTCCATCCACCTGCTGGTAAATATTTCGGATTCCATCTGATTGTGAATGGATAACCACCTGTGCCGGGCTGTAGTTCGGCGATGAAAGTATTCGATGCTCGATCAATTCCTAATGTATCTTTGAAGTTAGAATGTGTCCCATTTGTTCCAGGTATTGACCACCGAACATCGAAATTTCCTGTGCCGGGTTTAGGTAATAGTTCCTCTTCACCAAATTCTTCATCTATGCCTTCGGTTGCTGATGGAAATTCATCAAAAGTCAATATTTGTGTTCCCGATCCGTTATCGCTGACATAAAGAGCGGGCGATGGCTCTCGATATCCAATGATTCGGATGTCATCTAAATACCATCCATCTCTTTGTTCGCCACCATCTGCTGCAAACCGGAATCGGAGTGATATATTGTGGTGAAGATATGGTGTTAGGTCAGCTTCTTGTTCAATCCACTCGGCGCAGGGTGTATAACCGTCATATCCCCAGGTGTCACTCGATTGTTCACCTCGATTTGACCCGTGTCGGGATAATCTACTTCGCAATGTTATCCATGTCGCTCCTTCATTTGTCGATACTTCGACAGTCGCGAAGTCGAATGTCGGTTCGATCTCCCATTTTGTCCAAAATTTTAGCCGAGCATATTGATAGATGGAGAGATTCAGTTGAGTGCTCAAAGTAAGTGCATCGTCAGCGTCAGGGGAATAGTTCCCTGTGGGACTATCGGTGAACGCATAAGGTGATGTATGTGCCTTGGTCGTAGTTCCCCAGCTACCTGTTGTGTTCCAGTTAGCCATGCCGCTTGTTGCACTATCTGCAAATACTATAAATTGTCTGCCGACAATCAATGAAATCGTGTCTTTGTGATGGTAACTGTCGGCATCGGAGATTGTAACGTAAATTTCTATCGGAGTATTCATATTGTGATCGGGCTGTACGATACCGGAAAAATTCAAGGTCGAATCTGTGCGTGCTGGCATCAAGCTTAGGTTAATTGTACTCGATGTGAATTGGATATTCGGCGAGTTAGATGAGATGGAAACTTGCATATTTGTTCCATCAGCCAGACCTTTATTTCTTATTTTTGTTGAAAGAGTAAACGATTCATCAGGCTCGAGATTTCCGTTTCCATCAGGATCGATAATGTTATAACTTTTTAAAACCGTGTACTGTCCAGCGACGGAGGAAAGATAAATATTTGCACTAAGGTTCTCCATGGCGAGAGGAAGAATTTCATTAGTGGGGGGCCAGAATCCTGAAGTGCTTACTTCCGGTGTCATCGCGAATGTTCTCGTCATTGTACCGCCGTACATAAAATCGTCCGAGTTACCCCGTGTTACATAATTTACTGTTTGTATGTCGGTACCGCTGAGATATCTATTATCTGCGGTCATATCAAAAGCAAATTCTCTGAAAGCGATTGAGTCGTCTGTTTCGAATGGTTGGAATCCCCATGGATAAATGAGATAGTTACCGTATGTATGATAATTTAAACACGTCATAATCGTATGCCCCCACATGAAATCACTAACAGCGTACACTTCCGGCTCTGAAAATGGTGAAGATCCTCTGTAAGTTTCGGAGGAGGGTGAAGTGCTCGATCCACCGTAAGGAGAATCCCACATGTACTGAGGACCATAATTACGATTTAGATCGACACCGAAACTACTGCCATTATTCCTGCGGTTTTTTCTCCACATTCCTCCGCCTGTAGGATTAGTTGTTTGGTTATAAACGTAACCGTCAGGATTAACAACTGGTATAAACCACATTTGTCGGTTGTTTACAAGATATGTTGCGGTCGAATCAATCCCATAGTTTTCCAAGAGCCACCACATATAATAAATTACAGTCATCATTCCTTGCGGCTCGCGTGCATGAGTAAGTGCTGTATCTAAGGCTTTTGGCTCATTATACTCGTACTGATCGGGATTATCTGATATTTTTACGACCCAAATGGCACGTCCTTCAATTGTAGTACCAATACTATCTTTTGTTGTGACGAGATCGGGGTAAAGTATTTTCATCGAGTCGAATTGATTCTTGACTTCTTCATAGGTATAATACCCACCCATACTGCCATAACCAAAACCGAGTGCGTTGACAGGTCCTTTAGTAATACCCTGGGCATACCTTTTACTTATATCATCCTCGACAACTGAGAATGATATTCCATGGACTTGTAGCTGTGCCCGTTCATATGGACCTGCGATAAACTCCATCCATCCACCGATTTTACCGCTAGATCCTTCAAAATCGATTCCTGAATTCCAGATACGATCTAATGTCGATTTATCAGGCACGAAAATTCGGATTTGAGAATATTTCTCTGGTGATTCAGCGATAAGGAGAGATGTCACGATTAGAATCGTACTGATAATTGAAAGAGTAGGAAATTTCATAGGATCACAAAACTTAGGATGATGATTGAGAATCGGTTTCCATCAATATAGAGATTGTAATGCAAAATCTCAAGTGATTTCTCTATATTGTGAGGCACCGCAAATATTACCAATTGTAACAGATAGCTGTAAGAATATCTGGACCTTTCTTCGGGTCACCGTCACCGCCTAAAACTTCCCAATACAAATCGTGCAGTAAAGCACCGGAATGATTCCATGTGAATCGGCGCTTCAATTCGCCAACCTCACTGAAATTACCGTTAGCTTTGGAACGATCTGCTGTCTCTAATCCCTTCTCAATCGTATTCAACGCCGTGACATATCCTTTATGATGTGTGTTGTAATGCCAGTCCGTTGTCTCAGGAGAAACAACATTCTTTAAGAGTGATTTCGCTTCTTCGTCTGAATAAGGTCGTGGCTTAAATTTCCAATCGTATGTCATAATTATATTCTCCGTGCATTGTTAGTTGTTTTTAGTGTCTATTTATTTGTTAATTAATATCTATTGGGGGTCTTGGTTCTGTTTGAGGAT
>JACQYX010000217.1:0-1634 GCA_016207985.1 Ignavibacteriales bacterium
CTCGTCCGTGTCATCGGTGGGGGGATGGGCTTGGTGTTCAAGGGAAGCGGCTTCTACATCACCGACTATAAAAACAAATCTTCCTCACATCATAGAAAAGAACCAAAGCACGAGAAAAAATCCGAAGCCAAACATGAAACAAAGTCAGCGGATTCTGTTAAACCCTCGGGAGAGACTTCGAAGAAAGATTGATATACACTACTCTACTTTGTCACTCTGATCCCGCTCTTTCCGATATAAAGAATCGGAACAGGCAGAGCGAGATCAGAATGAGATCTACGTTTTTAAATTTTCACAAAGTTTAAAACCCACTTCTAATTAAATCAGCCGCGAAATTCATCAGGTTGTGCCGAAATCTTTTTTAACCGCTTCGGTCAATTTCTTGCCCCAATTATCGAGAGCAGCTAATTTACCGAAGAAGAATCTCAGCACTGGCGGCTCTTCGATAAATTTCAATCCTCCGACTAAGTTTCTATTCTTATGCAGCCAGGTGAGCCGGTCAACAACGTATTCAATCTGGGACATGGTATAAACTCGTCTCGGAACTGCGAGGCGGGCTAATTCTAAATCGGCGTAAACTTCTTTGCCATCTTTATCACGCTCCATCGAGACAGTGCCGCGCTCCATGCTTCTAACACCCGATGCGATGTAAATGGCTGCTGCCATAGCACCCGCTATATATTGTGATTGAGGGATGTGAGGCAGAAATAGTTTTGCATCGATATGACATGCTAAACCGCCCGGGGGTGTTACCACAGGTAGTTTCTGCTCGATGCATCGCTCGGCGAAATATTTTACAAACTCGGCAGAGCTTCCGGCAACGTTCACATCCGTCATCTCTCTTAGTCCTACTGCCATCGCCTCGATTTCTTTGCTCGACATACCGCCATATGTCAAAAATCCCTCGTACACGGGAAGCCAAACTTTAAAATCTTCAAAATATTTTTTATTGTTCGTTGCGATAAATCCGCCGCGCACGCACGTGCTCTTTCTCCCCGAAAGGTAGAATATATCGGCATAACTCATTAACTCCCAAATGATCTCTTGAATCGATTTGTTCTCGTATCCCTTTTCTCTGTGTTTGATGAAGTAGGCATTCTCGGAGAGCAGACTTCCGTCAAAAACCAGAGGTATGTTATTCTCCGATGCGATTTTTTTTACTTCTTTCAGATTTTCAATCGAGAACGGCTGTCCGCCGATGAGGTTTGTTGTAGCTTCCATCCTGATGAAGGGGACTTTTTTAGCCCCATATTTTTTTATCACATCTTTGAACTTCTGGATGTCAAGATTTCCTTTGAACAAGAACTTGCTTTGCGTGTTGAGCGCTTCATCGGTGTATATTTCGAGCACGGTGCCGCCCGCCAATTCAAAATGAACCTTAGTCGTAGTGAAATGATAATTCATCGGTACAACATCACCCGGTTTAACGAAGACTTTTGCAAGCAGATGCTCGGCGGCTCTACCCTGATGAACCGGCAAGAGATAATCGAACTTTAACACGTCTTTAACAGCCGCCGCCAATGTGTAATAGCTTTCACCGCCGGCGTATGCATCGTCGGCGACCATCATAGCGGCGAGCTGGTTATCGCTCATGGCGTTCGTTCCGCTGTCGGTTAACATATCCAAAAAAATAT